>JAQUZV010000156.1 GCA_028691155.1 Victivallales bacterium | reverse complement strand
GTTGCTGGCGGTGGCGCGGGTCAGCGGTGAAACGGCGCCGCTGCTCTTTACCGCGCTGTGGAGCGATACCTGGCCGGGAGGCTGTTTTAGCCAGCCGACGGCTAATCTGACGGTAACCATCAATGAATATGCCACCAACTCGCCGTATGACGAAATGCACGTGCGCGCCTGGGGCGCGGCGATGCTGGTCACCGCGGCGATTTTGATTCTGAATATCTGTTGCCGAACGATTTTCCGGGAGAAAAAAGCATGAAACAGGAAAACCAGAGCAGGCCGCCGGTCAAGTTGTCCGTGCGCAACCTGAATTTTTTCTATGGCGATCACCAGGCGTTGTTCAACAACGACCTGGAAATTTACGAGAAGAAGGTTACCGCCGTGATCGGTCCGTCCGGGTGCGGTAAATCGACCCATTTGCGGACTTACAACCGCATTTTCGAATTGTACCGGGAACAGCGGGCGGTCGGGGTTATCAGCTACAACGGGCAGAATCTGCTCGACCGCTCCGTCGACCTGTTGGAGCTGCGCCGTCGCATCGGGATGATTTTCCAGAAGCCGACCCCGTTTCCCATGTCCGTATTCGAAAACGTCGCTTACTCGCTGCGGCTGCATTACCGCTTGGGGCGCAACGATGTTGCGGCCCGGGTGGAAAAAGCCCTGCGTCAGGCGGCGCTTTGGGATGAGGTCAAAGACAAACTTCATCAGCCCGGAACTTCCTTGTCCGGAGGACAGCAGCAGCGGCTCTGCATTGCCCGGGCCATTGCCGTCGAACCGGAAATCCTGCTGATGGACGAACCGACCTCCGCCATCGATCCGATCGGGACGTTGAAGGTGGAAAATCTGATCGAGGAATTGAAAAAGGATTACACCATCGTTATCGTTACTCATAACATGCAGCAGGCGGCCCGGGTCTCCGATTATACGGCCTTCTTTTATAAGGGCTATATTGTGGAATTCGGCGAGACGGAAATGATTTTCACCCGTCCGCAAAACAAAAAAACCGAAGAGTACATTACCGGACGGTTTGGATGAACGGGAGCGGAGCAAATGAACATGCATTTCCAGAAAGAGATTGAAAATCTCAAGAAAAAAATCCTGACCCAGTGCGCTTTTGTCGAAGAAAATCTGGCCCTGGCCGTGGCTTCTTTCGCGGCGCAGGATCGCGGCAAAGCCCGCAAAGTTATCGCCGATGACAAGGTGATAGACCAACGTGAGATCGATATCGAGGAAGAGTGTCTGAAGCTGCTGGCTCTCTACCAGCCGGTGGCGGCCGATTTGCGTTATATCGTTATTTGTCTCAAAGTGAACAACGACCTGGAACGGATCGGCGACTTGTCCTGCAATATTGCCGAACGGACCTTGAATCTGGTCGAACGGGCCGAAGAACTGGCCTGGCATCAGCAGCTCGATTTCGAGGAAATGACCACGAAAACCCAACTGATGATGAAATCCACGCTCGATTCGCTGGTCCGCAACGATGCCATGCTGGCATTGGAGGTCATCGGCCGGGATGATGAGATCGACCGGTTGAACAGCGACTTTCATGATCGGATCACCGAACTTATCCGTCGGGATCCGGAGCATACCGAGATGTATATTCCGCAGTTGAGCGTATCCAAGCAGTTGGAACGGATTGCCGATATTTCCACCAACATCTGTGAGGATGTTATTTACATGGTTACCGGCAATATCGTGCGCCACACCGATCTGGAGCATCCGGAGCATTTTGCCGTCGGAAAGGTCGACGCGAAAAAATAAGCGGGAACTTCCATGCCGCCTATCGGGAGAACATTCGCCGGGGCGGCAGGGCGGTGGTTACATCTGTTGTGCTGTCGTTTGAATCGCCGTCCGGCCGGGAGCCGGACGGCGATTTCTTGTACCCGGATGACTCCTGGCGCTTGATTATCGTGCCGGTCGGGTTAGATTATACTTTTCGGGCGTCGGCTTAGGGTGGCGGCGCGATTCAAAGCGAACCTTTTACGATTTAAGGAAAATACTATGAGCCTCTCCCTGACAACCGACAGCGAAAAGACCAGTTATGCCCTGGGGATGGATATCGGCGCTTCTTTCAAGCGTCTGCCGGTAAAAATTTCCCTGGCCGCGGCCGTGGCCGGCATTACCGATGTCTTCACCGAACAGCCGTTGCAGCTTCCCGAAAAGGAATTTGTGGCCCTGATGCAGAAATTTCAGGAAGAACTGCGGGCCGCCGGCGAAAAACATGCCCAGGTCAAGGCGACGGAAAACCGCCGGCAGCAGGAAGAATTCCTTGCGGCCAATAAGAAGCATAAGGATGTGTCTGTTACCGCTTCCGGACTCCAGTATAAAGTATTGAATGCCGGTCAGGGGAAGAAACCGATGGGCGAGAGTGTGGTTTCCGTCCATTATACCGGTACGTTGCCGGACGGTACTGTATTTGACAGTTCCGTACAGCGCGGCGAACCGGCCACTTTCCCGGTCAACGGGGTTATTGCCGGGTGGACCGAAGCGTTGCAGTTGATGCAGGTCGGCAGCAAATATCAGTTGTTTATCCCCGCCAATCTGGCGTACGGCAACCGCGGCGCCGGTGCGGCCATCGGGCCGGACCAGATGTTGATTTTCGAAGTCGAACTGCTGGACATCGTCGGTTGAGTCCGGGGATCGCAACCTGTTTAAAATTCGGAGAGAAAAAAATTATGTATGTTGGAAGAATCGTGGCCGTCGGCATGAATCGGGCAGGCGCAGTTGCCGCCATGTATCGGGTTTCGTCCCGTTCGTTTCCGAATCGCGAAGCCCGGTTGACCGGTCGGACTGTGGCGATCATGCCCCGGTCCGGCTTCGAGAGCGATTTGAGCAAAAATCCCTATATCGCTTATAACTGTGTCCGGCTGGCCGGTGACGTTGCCGTGGTCAGCAATGGTTCCCACACCGATCCGATCGTGGAAAAGATTGCCCAGGGCATGGCGATCCGCGATGCGTTTGCCCTCGGTTTGCTGGCGATGGATTATGAGAAGGATTCCTACAATACGCCGCGGATCGTGGCTGCCGTCAGTCGGAAAAACACTTCCGGCTGGTTGGGCATTGTTCGCCATGACGCGTTGCTGGTGCGTGAATTCAAGTTGCAGCCCGGCGCCGCTTTTTATGTGGCCACCTATGAACACAATGTTCCGGAAGACTGCCGTTGCGACGTCGCCTTTGATGCCGCCGATGCCGCCGGAGCCTGTGCCCATGTCATTCGCGGTGGGGTGTTTGCCGAACTGGAACATCCGGTAACCGCTGCTGCCGTTATGGTAAAGGACGGCGACTTCGAGTTGGCGGTGGAAACGGTATAGTCATGGGCGGTTCGCTTCTCGACCAACTCAACCCGCAGCAGCGGGAAGCGGCCCGGACCATTTACGGTCCGGTCCTGGTCCTGGCCGGTGCCGGGACCGGGAAGACCCGCGTCATCACCTTCCGGATTGCCTATATGCTGCAGCAGGGGATTCCGCCGGAACAGATTCTGGCCATGACTTTTACCAACAAGGCGGCCCGGGAAATGAAGGAGCGGATTGCCGCTATGGTGACGCCGGCCGTAGCCCGACAGGTCACGGTGGGCACCTTTCACTCTTTTTGCGCCCGGGTGTTAAGGCAGGATATCGCCGTCCTCGGCTTCACTCCGTCCTTTACCATTGCCGACGACAGCGACCAGCAGGGCATCCTCAAACAGGCGGCCGGAGAACTGGGGCTGCTCAGCGACAATTTGCCGCTGGGCGAGGTCAAATGGTACATCGGCGACTGCAAGAACCGGTTGCTTACTCCCGATCAGGCGATTCGGACCGCCGATACCGAAACGGAGGCCGCCAAGGCCCATATTTACCGCCGTTATCAGCAGATTCTCGAAAACCAGAATATGCTCGATTTCGATGATATGCTCTTTTTGGTCTACCGACTGTTTCACGAACATCCCGACCGGTTGGAAAAATATCGCGACCGCTATCGCTTCCTTCTCGTGGACGAATATCAGGACACCAATATGGTTCAGTTCAAAATGATCGAGATGCTGGCCGGCGACCGGTGCAATCTGTGCGTGGTCGGTGACGATGACCAGAGCATTTACGGCTGGCGCGGCGCCGTGGTCGACAATATCCTCGGGTTTCCGCAGTATTTCCATCACAAGGGTGTCAAAGAAGTGCGCCTGGAACAGAATTACCGTTCCACCAACAAAATTCTTACCGCCGCCAACCGGGTTATCGCCGCCAACACCGCCCGGTTCGACAAGAAACTGTGGTCGGCCAACGGCGATGGTGACAATCTGGCCGTGGTCAAGACCGCTTCCGCCGAAGACGAAGCCGGATTTGTGGCCAACATGATTCTACAGGAAATCGCGACCGATTCCCAACGCTGCTACCATGATTTTGCCATTCTGTACCGTTCCAATCATATGTCGCGTCAATTGGAACAGTCGCTGCGTCAGGCCGGAGTGCCTTACCGGCTGGTCGGCGGGCAGGAATTCTATCACCGCAAAGAAATCAAGGATGCCGCCGCCTATCTGAAATTGCTGGTTAATCCACGGGAAGATCAGAGCTTTTTGCGCATTATCGGCGTGCCGGCGCGCGGCATCGGCGACAAGGCGATCAGCGAACTGAAACGGTTGCAGCAGACCGAACACCTGCCGTTCTGCCGCCTGATCGGTTCGGACGCGTTCCTCGGTCTGGTTGCCGGCCGCGGCCATGCGTCCGCCCGGGCTTTTTCCCAGACGCTGGAAAAGCACCGGCGGCTCTTCGGCGAGCCCGGCGATCTGGCCAACAAGACCATCGCCTATCTGCGTGAAATCGGTTATCTGGATGGTCTGGTGAAAATTTACCGGGACCGGGAAGACGCCGAATCGCGGCAGGAAAACGTCTACGAATTCATCAACTCCATCGCCCAGTTCGAAAAAAAATGCGAGCAGCCGCCCACTCTGGCCGATTATCTGGAGAATTTTGCGCTGCTGGACGATAACGATCGTACCGCCGAGGAAGAGGAAAATGCCGATGCGGTGACGCTGTCCACCGTTCATGCCGCCAAAGGCCTGGAATTTCCCGTCGTTTTTCTGGTTGGAATGGAATTCAACATTTTTCCCCACGAACGCGCGGTGCGCGACAACAGTCTGGATGAGGAACTGCGGTTGTTTTATGTGGCGATCACCCGGGCCAAAACCCGACTGTTCATCAGTCACGCCGGGACCAGGATGCGTTACGGCATGGAAAAAATCCAGCGTCCGTCCCAGTTTCTCAAGCTGTTGCCGGAAGAGCTGGTCGACAAGTGCCGTCCGGAAGATCTCTTCCAGACCATGGGCAAGGACGACTTGAATCAGAAATTTGCCGACATTTTTGCCATGCTCGGCGGGCAATAGCGCCATGGCCTCGGACCGCACCGTTTCAGGGGGAGGAAACACCGATGAATAAAACCAATGCCATGCGGCAACTGGAACAGGAGGGCATCCCTTTCCGGGTGCACGAGTACGACGCGGCCGACGGCCTGGTCGATGCGGTTACGGTGGCCGGAAAAATCGCGCTGCCGCCGGAACAGTGCTTCAAAACCCTGGTTACCTGCGGTGCGGACCATAATCATTACGTTTTCGTCATTCCCGGGTCGACGGAGCTGAATCTGAAGAAAGCGGCCCGGGCGGCGAATTGCAAGAGTATGCGGCTGATTCCGTTGAAAGGGCTGTTGCCGCTGACCGGTTACATTCACGGCGGCTGTTCGCCGATCGGGATGAAGAAGGAGTTGCCGACGTTTATTGATGAAACGGCGATACTGTACGAGACCGTCGGCGTC
>JAQUZV010000155.1 GCA_028691155.1 Victivallales bacterium | reverse complement strand
GCGGTGCCGCTCAGCGATGTGCTGAACTTCAAAATCAAGGTCAACCAGGCCGACAGTTCGCAGATTTCGGCCGAATACAGTTTCAACGCCTATCGCTATATTCTGGCCGGTCTGATGGGCATTACCGAAGCCACGCTGCCGGAATCCCTGAAATATTCTCCTATCGATTCCGTTCCCGGCGAAACGCTGCCGGACATCAATATCTATCTGGATATGGCGCTCAACAACCGTCCCGACCTGCGGCAATATCGCGAGACGTTGCAGGCGGCCCGATACCAGTTGTACAGCAGTTGGGGCGCTTATTCGCCGACCGTGTCGCTTTCCGGCGGTCTGGGCTATGGTACCAATCTGACCCGCTACGAAGCCCGCAACGGCAACGTCACGCCGGCGCATACCTATTATAACGATCGCAACTACAATTGGGGCGTCGATGCCCAATGGGTGATTTTCAACGGATTTTCCCGTGAACTTCAGATCCGTCAGGCCCAGTCCAATGTGTATGTGGCCGAATTCAATGTGGCCTCGCAATGGATCACGGTGATCCAGGAGGTCCGGACGGCTTACGATACCTATTTGCAGAACGTAAAACAGGCCAAACTGTACAAGGAAACCCTTACTTTGGTTACCAAACAGCGCGACCTGGTCGAAGAAGAATACAAAGCCGGCAACAAGGAATTGACCCGCCTCAATGAAGCGCAGAACGAATTGACCAGTGCGGAAGCCAATTTGGTCATGGCTCTGGTTAACGTCATGAATGCCAAAGCCCAGTTGGAAGCTGCCACCAATTCGAATCAGCTCGGCGCCGATGCCAGGGAATAACGGGAGGCTGCCGGTCAAACTCAGTTACATAAAGGTACCGACTCGATGTCAGTAAAAGTTCGTTTTGCTCCGTCGCCGACGGGGAAA
The DNA here is from genome assembly GCA_028691155.1 of Victivallales bacterium. Classification (GTDB taxonomy): domain Bacteria; phylum Verrucomicrobiota; class Lentisphaeria; order Victivallales; family SZUA-371; genus SZUA-371. The sequence continues at coordinate 4,891 of JAQUZV010000155.1, read as the reverse complement.
GTGCATATCGGCAATATCCGTACCGCAATTTTCAATTGGTTGTTTGCCCGTCATGAACACGGAGAATTTGTGCTCCGGGTCGAAGATACGGACCGGGAACGGTCCACCAGGGAAGCCATCGACGCCATGTTGGCCTGTATGGACTGGCTCGGACTGGATTATGACGGCGAGGTGGTTTATCAGTCGGACCGGACGCCGGCCCATCTGGTGGCCGCCCGTCAGTTGTTGGACCGCAATCAGGCCTATTACGGCACGCCGGGGGCGGACGGAAAAGCTCCGGTGCTGTTCCGTATTCCGCTGAATGCCGATGACCTTGCCGTGGTTCGAACGGCGGGACCGGCGGAAATGACCATTGCTCCCGAAGTGCCGTTGCGCATCGGCGGGCATGGCGTGGAGTTTGCCATCATCAGCCGCAAGGGCAAGCCGACCCCGGCCGCAGGATGTCTGGCCGGATTCAAAGACCTTCGGGTGTTCGACCGGCACGGCAATTGCTGCTTCGATCTGCGCGAACACTGGGACGCGGTGCTCGCCGGCGAAATCTTTACGGTTACCGACGGCGAAAAAATCACGTTTACCCGCCGGGAAGTCTTTTTTAACGACATGATCAAAGGGGAACTGGCCAAGCCGCTGGACAGCATGAAGGATCAGGTCATCGTCCGCAGTGACGGGACGCCGATATTCCATCTGGCCAATGTCTGCGACGACTGTTTCCAGCAGATAACCCATATTGTCCGTGGCGACGACCACGTGGAAAACACCTATCGGCATATTCTGCTGTTCCATCAGCTCGGCTATCCGGTGCCGCAATATGCGCATCTGCCGATGATCGTCAACAAGCAGGGCAAGCCGTACAGCAAGCGCGACGGCGATGCGTTTGTGGGCGATTTCCGGAGCAAGGGCTATCTGGCCGACGCTTTGTTCAATTACCTGACTTTGTTGGGATGGTCGCCGGGTGACGACCGGGAGAAGATGTCCCGGGACGAGATGATTGCGAGTTTCAATCTGGCGCGGGTGAAGAGTGCCCCGGCGCAGTTCGATCTCAATAAGCTGCAGAATATGAACGGCGCTTACCTGGCCGAAATGCCGGCGGCGGCGTTTCAGGAATGGGCGGCAATGTTTGCCCGGGAATGTGAATTGCCGGTTGATCCGGCCGCTCCCGAATTCGCGGCGGTGGCGGCGCTGATGCAGTCCCGGACCAAACAGGCGGCCGATGTCGGGGAATGGCGTTATTTCTTCACCGGCGATTTCGCGTATAACGAGAAAGCAGTTCGCAAGCAGTTGTCGGCGGAGGAGGTCCGCGCCGGGCTGCGGCAATTTGTTGTCGCATTGTCCGGAGTGACGGAATTGACCGCGACGGCGGCGGAAACGCTGATCCGGGCGACGGAACAGGCGGCCGGACTGGCGGAAGGCAAACTCAACCAGCCGTTGCGGCTGGCGGTAAGCGGAATTACGGCCGGCGCCGATATCGGCAGCACCATCGCCCGGCTCGGGGTGGCGGAACTGCCGGGCCGCATCAACCGTATTTTGTCTTATTATGAAACATTGCCGACGGTTGCGGAGCAGGGGTAAAGGAGAAGAGAATTTATGTTTGGTTTGAAAAGGAATATTCTTCCGGTGCAGACTTACGGCGCCCGGGTTTTGAAGACTGTGGCGGCGCCGGTGGTCGGGGTGACGCCGGAAATACGAAAAATGGCGGAGCAGATGGTCGAAACGATGTTTGCGTTCGACGGTATCGGGTTGGCGGCGCCGCAGGTCGGGTCCAGTTTGCGCCTGATCGTGCTGGGACTGCCGAATAAATTGCCGCGGGATTATGTGCCTTCGCCCGGGGAGATGGAGTTGCTGCCGCTGATGCCGCTGGCACTGATTAATCCGGTGCTGGTTTCTTCCGGCGGAAAGATGGTAACGCAGGAAGAGGGGTGTCTGAGTGTGCCGGAGATCTGGGCCGAGGTGGAGCGACCGGAACAGGTGGTGGTGCGGATGGAGATTATCGATCACGGACCGGTCGTCGTCGCGTGCGGCGGGCTGTTGGCGCGTTGCCTTCAGCATGAGATGGATCATCTCGACGGCAAATTGTTTGTCGACCGCCTGAAGCCCGCTGTTATGGACGAAGTGAAACCGCAACTGGATGTCCTTTATCGGGACGGTGAGGCCCGGCAATTCCGGCGGGGCGGCCGTCGGGTATGAATTTTTTCCGGATCATCTTTTCGGTTTGCCGGGAGACCGCCATGTTTCCCGTGCTGGCCCGGCTGCCGCTTTATCGTACCATACTGCATTTGCTGTTGCTGGCGATTCTGCTGGCGGGAGTCATGACGGGGTTGCAGTATCCGACGGTTAAAGCCGTGATCGGGCAGGCGGAGCAGACGGTCACGGCGCAGTTCGGGGCGATTCGGTCCACCGGGGAGGGGTTGGTGCCGGCCATCGATCCGGAACGGCGGCGTCAGGTGGAGATTTTTCCCGGTTTGGTGCTGAACTATTTTCCCGGTGCGGAAGTCAAACCCGGTGATTTGCCGTGGGATAAATATGATCGCGGTGTGGTCTGGACGCCGGGAGTGGTGGTGGCCTGGCGCAAGGATGCACCGGTGGTGGTGCCGCTCATTTATTCCGTGAAATTGTTGGAACGGGGCCAGGAGATCAAATTGTATCCGGGATCCCGGGAGGGCATTGTCGCGACGATCGGGGAGCTTTACGATCCGGCGGGTCCATTCTGGTTCGACGACTTTGCGCAATTTTTCCCGTGGCTGGAGCGTTTGGTGCTGGGCGGTTCGTATGTGATCTATTTTCTGCTGGTGTTCGGCGGAGTTCTGGTGTTCAATACGCTGTTTACCGGGTTCTATGCCCTGGGCGGCGGACTGGCCATGTGTGGCATGAGATACCGCAACCTCTGGCAGATGGGTATTTATGCCGGCATTCCCGCTTTGATCGTGGCGGCGGTGGCGACCGGACTTACTTTGCCCTATGTCGATTTCAGTACGATTTATCTGTTCGGATTCCTCGGCTATTTCTTTTTCATCATCAGTCGGCTCCAGCGCAAACTGCCGGGGGATGGCGGTAACAGCAAAGGAGAAGAAAAATGAATAATTCGGAACATGATTTCTGTCGGATTCCGATCTGGTACCCGTCATTGGCCAATCATACTTTTGTGACCAGTTTTCTGCGTTTGCGCGACGATGAGATTGCCGCGCTGCAGCAGGGCGAGACCGATACGCCGGTGGCCCGCGGCGCCGTCCGGCGTCTGCGTGAGCCGATGCGGACTTTTCCCGGCAACAGCTTTGTTTCCGTCGATTGTGTGGCGCCGACCGACACGGAACGTTTTACCGGCAAACGCGGGGCGGTATATTCCGCCCGGAGCGCCTGGCACTATCTGGCCGCCAGTGCCAAAGTCCGCCATTCCGCCGCCGCCGGGGAGGTTGAATACATCTGCATCCGCCCGTTTCGGCGCATGAATCAGACGCGGGAATTCCGACTGTTCATCCACGACCGGCAGCTTAAAGGCATGAGCCAGTATTGGCTGGTACGCCATTTCCGCCGGCTCGAGGGCCATAAAAAACATTTCTGGAACCGGGCCGAGGCGCTGGTTAAGGAAATTGCCTGGGTGTTGCCGGTGGAAAATCTGGTGATGGATGTCTATTTCACTTCCGGAGACGAAATTCTGATTATCGATTTCAACCCCTGGGGCGATCCGACCCGACCGCTGTTGTTCGACCGCTGGGATCGCGACTGGTCGCAGGTTGCCGGCATCAAGCTTATTCCGCCGCCGTTGACGATCCGCGGCGATATCAACGTTTCCTTCTGACCGCGGGCGAACCGATCGGCCGTCCGACCGCGGCAAAGCGGCTGCCGCGGCCGGGGTGCCGCATTGCCGCGAGATGATCGTTTTTACCGTTTTTTGTTCGTTTTCTTATGGTTTTCATTCACTATATTAAACGTGCGGATAAGTTTGATTTTATGCTTTAAATCCGGGGAAGCCGTGTTATAGTAAGGCGGTTTTGCAGCAACTGTTTATAGCATAAAGGTCATGAATAAGTGAAAGAATTTAAAGTTGGAATAATTGGATTCGGCACCGTGGGCGCCGGAGTTGCCGATACCATTATGCGCAATGGCGACGTCATTGCCAAACGGACGGGGATCAAGCCGGTTCTGGCCGGAATTGCCGATCTGGATATTACCACCGATCGCGGCGTCGACGTGTCGCGGGAATTGTTGACGACCGACGGCTTTGCCCTGATCGAAAAGTCCGATGTGGTGGTGGAACTGGTCGGCGGAACCGGCATTGCCAAGAAATTCATCCTGACCGCCTTGGCGCAGGGCAAACCGGTGGTTACCGCCAATAAGGCCCTGCTGGCGTTGCATGGCCGCGAATTGTTTGCCGCGGCGGAAAAATCCAAGGCCGATATCTATTACGAAGCCAGCGTCTGCGGCGGCATTCCGATCATCAAGGCGTTGCGCGAAGGGCTGGTGGGCAATCGGATTCATCGGATTTACGGTATCATGAACGGAACCTGCAACTATATCCTGACCCGGATGGAACGTGAAGGCGCCGATTTCGAACCGATCCTGAAAGACGCCCAGGAACTGGGTTACGCCGAAGCCGAACCGTCGCTGGATATCGACGGCTTCGATACCGCCCACAAGGCGGCTATTCTCGGTTCGCTTGCTTACGGGGAATGGTTCGGGCTCGATCCGGTGTACATCGAAGGCATTCGCGGCATTGAACAGATTGACATCAAATTCGCCCGTGACCTCGGCTACCGCATCAAGCTGCTGGCCGTCATCAAGCAGAATAACGGGGATGTGGAACTGCGCGTGCATCCGACTTTCGTGCCGATGAATTCGATGTTGGGCAACATTATGGATGTCTTCAACGGGGCGCTGGTCGACGGCGACGCCGTGG
>JAQUZV010000154.1 GCA_028691155.1 Victivallales bacterium | reverse complement strand
CCGGGAATCGTCAGATACACCGTACCGTGCTGATTGACAACGTATTCGGGATTGATATTGCCGGAATGCTGCAGTTTCAACATCAAATAGATGATCATAGCAATCATGATCATCATAAACAATCCGCAACATAACGCGATCAACAATCCCGACCACCCTTTATTGCCCCAGAAAAACCCGGCCCAGCCAAAAAACATCAGGAAGCCGGTAATGCTGCGCAGGGAAAAGAAATTGATTTCACCGACCGCTTCGGCGTCGTTGACCTCCATGGATTCAATGCTGTCGGCGGAACCGTCGCAAACAGCATCCCCACCCATCAACTGCATGATGAATTGAATAACAAAAACCGTCGTCCCCAAAACAGCAATCATCAGATAGATATTTTCGGCGGAGGAAGACGACAGCCACTGCCCCATCCGACCGACCACACCTTCCGGTTCCGCCGCCGGAACCGCCTGCGCCAAACTCAGGCCACCATACCCAAGAATCATCGCCGTACCCCTTTTGAATTGATATTCTGCCATTGCAACCGCGACCCGCACTGAATATAAGTTAACCGGAAAACACCGATGTTGCAAATCATCCCGGTCAAATTGTCCTGTGAAATATTCTACCGCCGAATCGCCGTAAACGCCAGGTGTAATTTCTCCCCGCGATTACACGCCGCCATTTGCATTGACCGCCACTACCTGATATATTGAAGTGAAAAATATCGACCGGAGATTCTAAAGGAGGGACCATTGTGGGAGCGTTGGCAGGAGCAAAGATTCTGGTAATTGAAGATATGCAGGAATTGTTGATTTTCCACCGTCGCTGGCTGAGCATTGAAAAGGCCGAATTTTACGGCAGTATGACCGGAGAAGACGGCATCAGGACTTTTCGTGAAACCCCGGACATCGAATTGGTCATGCTGGATATTCTGCTGCCGGACATGGATGGCCTCAAAGTGTTGCAGCAATTACGCGAAATCAACCCCGACATTCCGATCGTGGTCTGTAGCGGCTACAACGAAACCATGGAAGAATTGATGAAATATCCCCACGTGCGCTTTGTCGGCAAGCCGTTCGTGCTGCCGGAACTGCGTCGGATCATTGTTGAAATGTCCGGCCGACAGGCCAATGCCTCATGAATCATGCCGCCGGAACCACCCCGTTCACGTCAGGAAAGCACTACCGCACCACATTCGGGGCGCAAAACCGTAAAGCCCCGTTTCAATTATCGCCGCATCCGTCATCGTCGTGATGATGTTTGCAGCACATTTCACCTTCGTCGCCCGATTCCGACTCCAGGCTGTCGTCCGTATCGCTGAATTCATCTTCAAAATCCTTGAACTCCTTCAGATCGAATTCCTTGTCATCCTCGAACGCCCCGATGGTATCCAAATAATCTTCTTCCAGATACTCTGCCGTATCCATCCCCAAAGAATCTTCCAGTTCCGCAATCATTTCGTCCAAGTCGTCGAAGTCATGCTTCTTCATTTATACTACTCACCTTCTTGTTTGCTGCCCTCGCACCCGCTTCAAGGGTCAATCCGATTTTAAAAACAAAACCCTATGAGTTTAAGCAGAAATAAAAAAAAAACAAATTCGATTGACAAAAAAAACATTATTTTTTTACTTCCCGGCTCCCGCAGCCCATCCGGAACCGACCGACGCCACCACCATTAATCATCGCCATCTGTTTCGATGCCATCCTCCCGGCCGCCGGCGACGGCGACATTTTGATTGATATCCCGATCGCTCCGATACGCCGACAACCAGCCCCAATGTTGCCGACACGCCTTTCTATCCCTGTTATATGATTCAACCGCTAAAAAGTCAATCCTTGTTTACGCTCCACACCGGCTTTTTTAAGTTTTTTTTCCCGGCCCGACTTGACAACGATGCGCGCTACGATAGACTTATATGGTGAAAAAATAGGGAGAAAAAAATGGCCGACCTGGAATCGCCCCGGGAAACCGCCCTCGCTTTTCTGGAGCGCAGAGTGGAACAACTAAATGAAGTCATGGTGGCACAACAGCACGATATTGCTGTTTTGAACCAGAAAATAGAACAACTGCAGGCGCAGTTGCGCAATATGCGCGAAGACGCGGTCGAGCGGCGGCCACCGCATTATTGAACTCGGAACCGGATTATGAAGTCACCGGAAAAAGTTATTGTGGCCATGAGCGGCGGCGTCGATTCATCTGTTGCCGCCTGGCTGTATCGGGAACGCGGCGCCGAGGTAATCGGCGTGACGTTGCGGTTGCAACCGGACCATATCCCGGGCCTGGAGGGATGCCTGTCCCGGCAGGATGAGGAGTACGCCGCCGCCGTCGCCAGACAACTCGGCATTCGCCATGAAATTCTGGATTTTTCCGGGGATTTCGTCCGCGACGTGCTCCAGCCGAGCTGGGAAGAATTTGCCGGCGGTCGAACGCCCAACCCCTGTACCATCTGCAATCCACGCATCAAATTCGGCAAACTGTTGCAATACGCCGACCAGATCGGTGCCGCCCGGGTGGTGACCGGCCATTACGTGGAACTCGTCGAATGCCATGGCCGACGGGCAATCCGCCGCGGCCATGGCCCTAACAAAGACCAATCTTACTTCCTTTTCGGACTGACCCAACCCATGCTGGCGCGACTGGATTTTCCCGTGGGAACCATGGCGAAAACAACCGTCAGGCAACTGGCGCAGCAGGCCGGCCTTGTCACCTGTGACAAGAAAGACAGTCAGGATACCTGTTTCGCCGTTCCCGGTGAAAGTTTTCAGGAAAGCCTCCGCCGAATGTTTCACGCCGCCATGCCGGAGGGAGATATCGTGTCCACCGACGGCCGCCGCCTCGGCCGCCACTGCGGCATCCATCAGTTCACCCTCGGGCAGCGCAAGGGACTCGGTGTCGCCATGGGAGCGCCCGCGTACGTAACCCGAATCGACCCGAAGCATAATACCGTAACCCTTTCCACCGACGAACGGGAACTGGCACGGAGCCGCTTCCGCGTAACGGCGATCAACTGGCAGAGCGGAAACGTTCCCGCGACGCCGTTTCCGGCCCTGATTCAGATTCGTTATCGCAGCCGGGCCGTTGCCGGCCGCATCATCCCCGATGCCGAAACCGGGGCGGAAATCGAATTGGCAGAACCTTTGCGGGCCGTCACTCCCGGCCAGGCCGCGGTCTTTTACGACCGGGACCTGTTGTTGGGGGGCGGTTTTATCAATAACCTGGAAGATTGAAAATGCATCAATTGAAAATTATCCCGGCCACCGCCGCAGAACTGCACGAAATCGAAGCATTGGCACGAAAAATCTGGCCTTTTGCCTATGGTGAAATTCTGAGCAGAGAACAAGTTGAGTACATGCTGGACCACATGTATGATCAGAACACGATGAAACAGGAACTCCAAAACGGGACCCGGTTTGATTTATTGCTGTGCGAAAACCGGGCCATCGGTTTTATTTCCTACGGTCCGCCGGACGAACGGCAAATACTCAAACTGCACAAGCTCTATCTGCTGCCGGAATATCATCATCTGGGTTACGGCTCCGCCGCGTTGCGCCATGTGATAACCGAGGCCGGCAAGATGGGCTGCGTCGCCGTCGATCTATGCGTCAACAAACGCAATGAAAGAGCCTTGCGCAGCTACCGCCGCAATGGGTTCGAAATTGTCGAAGCGATTGTCACTCCCTTCGGCAATGGTTTCGTCATGGACGATTACCTGATGCGCCATACGTTATCCTGACTCGGATTCCGACGTCGCGGCACAAGAACGATTTTCCGTTTCGGCCTCCAGCAGGATATTGATCACCATTGTTTTTTCCGGTTGCGCCAGCAATCGCTCCAGTAACCGGCACCGGCGTCCCAACCGGGCGATTTTCATCAGGAAATCGAGATGGATCCGCATATTGGGGCAAAACGGCAGAAAAACGATCCGCACCTGCTCCTCGCCCCAAGGCACCGGTTGCTGCAACAGACCGCAGGCGGCAATCGGAGTTTCGAGCGTACTCAGCGACTTGTGCATATGGGGCACGGCAATGCCGTTGCCGATAGCGGTCGCGGCGTTCTTTTCGCGTTCCAGAACCCCGCTCTTCAACTCCCCGCGATCCACCGACGACGGCAAATGCATATTTTCAATCAAATGGTCGATCACCGCTTCCGGCGCCGCACATTTTCGAAGAGAAAAAACTCCGCCGCGCGCCACTGCGGCGGCAAAACCGGATGCGGGCTTCTCATCGGAGGCAATGGTTATCTTATGACCTTGCGCCAAAGCCCAGGCCCGTAATTCGGCCGTGAAAAAGCATATTTCCCCACCAACCTTATGATAAGGGATATCCCCCATGACCACCCAGTTGTTGATGGTATGTTCATCTACCGACAACATCATGGCGGTTTCTTTTACCGACAAACTCATATTGTTATGCTCCCCGTCTCCTTCGTCGCAGGCCAAGTTTGAGATTATATCACTATTTTACCCCTAAAACAAAAAAAAATGAAAAAAACAACAAAAAATATCCGCCCCGGTAAGCGAAAATGATAATTCCGATATAGATTGATATAAAACAACTATTACTGTGGTCTGCCGTTGCTTCCGACGAAAGAACTTCGCCGCCGTCGGCACGCGCAGAAGGACAGCATGAGCATTTTTCTGACCGATGACTATCAACGCTGGCAGAGCGATACCGGCACCGGACCGAAACCGGATGCGGAACATGTCCGCTTCGAATCGTATTCCGTCCGCTGGAACTGGCGTGCCGGAGCGCAGTTGCGCATCCCTCTGCCGCCCGGGGGATATTATCGCCCCGATCCGACCCTTTACGGCAAATCGCATCCCACGTTTTCTTTCTGGATATACAGTTTTGCACCTGGCGCCGACCGATTGCTGTTTGAATTCAGCGCGGCCGGACGCGTCTGCTGCTCCTTCGATTACAAACTGGATTTCTCCGGTTGGCGAACCGGCTGGATCTCATTCCTGCGCGATATGAACGGAACCCCGGACGAACAGATGGATTTGCTTACCATCCGAGCCCCGCGGGAACCGGAACGAGGCAGTTTCTGTTTCGATCAGATGCTGCTCTGCGCCATGATCAATCCGCGGTTTCACATGCGGGACCGACAGTTGCCCCACGTCAATCCCGGCGCCGACGTCAAAGCCAACCGTCACTGGATGGGGCTGTACGGCTTCAGCCTCCTCGAACCGGAACCGGAAAAACCGGTCCATGTCCCGATTGAAACTTTCGTGGCCATCGAAAACATCGAAAACCAACTGCTCGATTATTTTCAGGAAGAATATCCCCCGCCCGACCATGCCCCCCCAGACGATCCTTTAGCGGAACTCGGACTCAGCGAAGTGGCCGGGGAACTGCGGGGACCGCCGCCGGTTTACGCCGCCATGCTCGACATCCTGCCGCCGGAATGGCGGGAACGCAACCGCAAGGCACTGGCCCACAACACCTACGCCAATTATGCCCGCGTACTGTGGCAACTGGCCGCTAAAATCAAATTTACCCCGCATCCCGACCCCAAGGTCGAAACCATGCTGATCAAACTGTTGCGTTTCATGTTCATGCACGGCTGGACCGCCGGCAGCGGCATGGGCACCTTGTACCATTTCGGTTATGCCATGCGGCAACTGGCCCCCGCGTTGCTGTTGGTAAAAAGCATTCTGCGCCGCCATAAAGTGTTGAAACCGGCCGCCGCCATGTTGCGCTGGCTGTCCGGCACCGGTCGCATTTATGCCTATCCGTATCTGCACGGCGGCGTCAGCCCGGAAGCACTGGGGCTTCAGGCCCCCGCCATGCTGATTTCCATTCTGCTCAACGACGAAGCCCGGGAAAAAGTCCG
>JAQUZV010000153.1 GCA_028691155.1 Victivallales bacterium | reverse complement strand
CTGTTTTGTCACCCTCCACCCCGCGGCGGGACAGTTGCGCGGCTGCATCGGCAACATTATGCCGGTGGAAAACCTGGGGGACAATTTATACAGCAACGCGCTCAATGCGGCTTTCCGCGATCCCCGTTTCCCGCCGGTCGGGAGCACGGCGGAACTGGAGCAGCTGAGAATTGAGGTTTCCATTCTGACCCCGATGCAGACCATTGCCGATCTCCGGGAATTCGAGTTGGGGCGGCATGGGATTGTCATGAATCTCATGGGCCGTTCGGCGGTCTTTCTGCCTCAGGTGGCCCCGGAACAGGGCTGGGACAAGGACACCACGCTGGACTATCTGGCCATGAAGGCCGGACTGCCCCGGAATGCCTGGCGGGCGCCGGAAGCCAGTTTTCAGGTCTTCGAAGCCATCGTTTTCGGCGAGGAATAGAGTTTTACCCCGATGAAACTGGAACTCAAAGAACTGAAAATACCGGTCAAGGCGGCAGCCGCAACCGGCGGTAATATCGACCGTCGACTGCAACCGTATATTGCCGCCGCGTTGGGAATTGCTCCGGATGCCGTCCACGGCTATACCATCCGCCAGAAGAGTCTCGACGCCAGAAAAAAGGGTCGACCGCAATTTATCTACCGGCTGGAAATTGAATGGTCCGAATCGTTGCCGGTCCCGGCCGGATTGATGCCGGTCCACCCGGAACCGGACCTCGATTACGCCCGCTTCGCCGCCGCCAAGCCGCCGCAGGGGCCGCTGGTGGTGGGAACGGGACCGGCCGGACTGATGACGGCCTGGCTGCTGGCATCCAACGGCTGCCGTCCTGTTATCATCGACCGCGGGTTCGACGTCGACCGCCGCCACGTCGACATCGATGATTTCTTCCGGACCCGGCAATTGTCGCCCGACAGCAATTTTCTCTACGGCGAAGGCGGCGCCGGGACCTATTCCGACGGCAAGCTCTATACCCGTATCCGCGACCCGCGCAGCAGCAAGGTGCTGGAATTATTCGTCAACGCCGGAGCACCGGAGGAGATCGCTTATCTGAAACGACCGCATATCGGTTCGGACATCCTTCCCGCCATGGTCAAAAATCTGCGGCGGCAGATCGTGGCGCTTGGCGGCACTTTTTTATGGGGCCGTCATGTGGTGGCTCCGCTGTTGCGGCAGGGCCGTTGCGCCGGAGTCCGACTCGCCGACGGGGAGACGCTGACCGGGCCGGCCACCTTTCTGAATTTCGGCCTCAGTGCCCGGGAACTGATCGCCGCACTGATTGCCGCCGGAATCCCTCATGAACCGAAAGGGTTTCAGCTCGGAGTCCGAATCGAACACCCGCAGGAGCTGATCGACCGCAACCAGTACGGCATGTCGCCGCGGCCGTCGTGTCTCGGCGCGGCGGAGTACAACTTCGTCAGCCGTCCGGAAGCGGCCGATGTGGCCGGGGTCAGTTCGTTCTGCATGTGCCCGGGGGGTGAAATAGTCCCGGCCACCGCCACCCCCAATCATCTTTCCACCAACGGCATGAGCCGTTACCGCCGCGACGGAGAGTTTGCCAATTCCTGTCTGATTGTCACCTTTCGTCCGGACGAATTTGCCGATGCCGCCGCGGTTTTTGCCCGGCTCCGGGAACTGGAAGCCACCGCCTTTACCGCCGGAGGCGGCGACTACACCGCCCCGGCCCAGGATGCGGCCGCCTTCCTGCGCGGCGAAGCGGGACTGAAAAGCATCGCCACCAGCTATCGCTTCGGATTGCATCCAGCCCGGCTGGATACCCTGCTGCCCCCGCCGGCGGTGCGGGGACTGCAACAGGCGTTGCTCCGGTTCGACCGGCAGTGTCCCGGTTTTGTGCGGCAGGGCAAACTGGTGGGGATCGAAACTCATGTTTCCAGTCCGGTACGTTTTCTCCGCCGGGACGGAAGCGCCGCCTCCCCGATCCCCGGGTTGTACCTGGCCGGCGAAGGCGCCGGATTTGCCGGAGGGATCATTTCCGCCGCCGTGGACGGCTTGCGGGTGGCGGAAGACTATCTGAGCAATATTTAACGTAATATGGCATAAAAAACGAGGTTTATGATTTATGGACGACTGGATCGATATTCAAAAAGACGACGCCCACGTCAGGCGCGAACGGGAAAAAGCCCGGGAAATTCGACGTTCCTCCTGGTGGAAAACACAACTGGCCCAAGGCATCTGCCACTATTGCGGCAAGAAATTCCCCCCGGAAGAGCTGACCATGGATCACATTGTGCCGGTAGCGCGCGGCGGCCGCAGCACCCGCGGCAACATCGTTCCCTGCTGCAAGGAATGCAACAATGCCAAGAAATACCTGACCCCGGCGGAAATGATCCTGCGGCAGCTGGAAAACAAGGACCATCCGCAATCATAAACGCACGTCGGCCGCGAATCTTTTTCTCTTCGCCCCGGCCAGAAGATCGCGAATCTTTTCCGCACGCTCCAGTACAATCCGGGCCTGAACTTCCGTCGGCGCAACCGCGCTGTACGTCATCCGGATATAAAGAAAAAACACCGCCAGAATATCGGGGCCCAGCTGCGGCCGGCAAGTTGCGATCAAGGTGGCATAATCCAGCAGCTCGAGGTTTCCCCGCCCCGGCAAGCCATGCAACTCCAGCAACTGCCGTACCGCCCAATAACTGCAACGGATGCTGGATGCCGGCTGTTCCCGGCTGTTCCCGGCCGCTTCGATCAACCATTTGCGACACCGTCGCCGCACGCGAAAACGTCCGAACCGGATCATAAGCCGGGGCAGCAGAAGCAGGAAAACGATCATTACGGCAAACCCGGCCATCACCGACCACCAGTGACGGCGCAACCAGACCTTGCAATTGAACAACGATACGTCCGGAGTCGTGAAAAGCGCCGTCATCCGCTGCCGCCAATGCCGAAAAAACCGCTGGAGGGAAAAGCCCTTTCCCACCGATCCCCGCCGCGATGCCGACAACCACAGGTAATCCACCGCCGCACCGACCTGCTCCGGCCACCGACTGATCTCGCCGAGCCAATGCCGAACCACCGCGTCGCGGTTGCCGCCGTTATGCGATCCGGCCACCCAGGCGGGAGTCGCCAGTTGCTGCGCCGCCGCCGCCAGTTCCGGCGGACGCACCTGCCATTCGCGTCCGAAAGGATCGTCCCAATGCCCCAGCACCTGCGGCGTGGCCACGGAAACCAACGCCCCTGGCGGCGTGGCATCGAAGGTCAGCCAGCCGTATCGCTCGATAAAAATCTGAGTCCAGGCATGGGCATGATACTCGTAAACCTCGAACATCCGGGTCAAAACATTATAATTGCCGGGCGAAAACCCCGTCACCACCCGGGACGGCAACCGGCAAAGCCGGGCCAACACCGCCAGAGAAGAGGCGAAATATTCGCAATGCCCCTCCCGCAACTCGAACAAAAAGAAATCCACCGCCTCGCAATGAACCGGATTGGGACGGGAAAGCATTTGATAGCGATAATTATTACGCAGATAGTCCCGGAGCGCCAACGCCTTGGCGTAAGGGTCGACAATCCGGCCGGTAATGGCCGCCGCCAGCTTCCTGACCCGGGAGGTGATGCGCGCCTCCGGCAATTGCAGATAATGTTGCGGCGGCAGCGGTTCCATCCAGGCATGCCGGCGCCGTTGCAGCACCGCCGTGCTTTCCACTTCCGAATAGGCGGTATAGGTGAACGGCAGCGGCGGCAGCGCGGTTTCATCCCGCAACCGGTATTGGAAAAAATTACTCATCGTCGGCAACGACGGCTGCCGGTTGAAAGTGATATAGTCGGTACGATAAGCGGCAAATAAAACCGGCGCCACCCATTTTTCCATCGTAATCCGCTGCGGAATGGATCGGGAATAATATTCCGAACGACGCAGTTTGCGCTGCCCGATCATCGCCGTCGACGCCGTCCACCGGTCACCGTCGTAGTGGTCGTAAAGCTGGCCGACCCAGTACAGTTTGGCCGGGCTTTCAGCCCGGAACACCAGCTCTTTTCCGGGCGGCGCCGCACAATTGCCGCAGCTTTTCATGGCTTTCGGCGGCGGAAAGAACACCAATTTGCTCTCGCCGCGATCAACCATCCCCGATCCGTCCCGCCCCATCGCGGTACCGGAAACATCGGCGCGCGCCTTTTCCCCCCGAAACCAGGCCATGAAATGCAACTGGACATCCGTCGGTTTCCGAACGCTCAACCAGGGTGCCGCCCCATCGGGTTCCGGACTGCCGGGCACTTCCCGGGGAAACAGGAAATAGAATCCGACGCCAAGTACCGACACCACCGCCAGATGCCATACAATCGTCCACCGGTTGCCACGGGATTGCGGCACCGTCAGGCCGGGATCGCCGGAAATGGCGGCAACTCTGGTGCCGTAAAATATCCGCATGATCAGGAAAAAAGCCGCCGGGGCAATAACCAGATAAACCGCACGCGGCCGCAACGCCCCGTAAATCAACAGCAACACCGCAATCAGCAGCAGATATCCCATCTCCCGACGCCGCGGCGAAAAAGCAAAGCACAACGCCAGCAAACCAAGACTCTCGATCAGCAGTTTATCGGGAGCCACCCCTTGAAAAAAACGGAATCCGCCCCACCCCAAGGCCACCGCCGCCACCACCACCATCGCGACCAGACGCCGGTTGTGGGAAAAATAACGGTAGGGGACATAAGCCACCAGAGCACACGGCAGCAGCAACCCCAGCAATACCAGCGTAAAAACCGGTTGACCGTAAAGCCAGAGCGCCGCCGTCATTCCCAGTCCCAACACCATAAAATAGTGCCAGTGATACGTAATTCGCTCCGGCCGCCCGGAGGAAGATTTTTCCGTTTTGGCGCTGGTTTCAGTCATGGCTCAACATCCTGACAATATCACTGTCCTGCCGGGCAACTACCGGAGCGACCACCCCATAGTCGGCAAAGTGGTGCTCGCCGGCGGTAACCGGCACCGTCCCCCAGGCGTCATGACGGGGAAAATACTGTCGCGGGGCCAGAAACCAACGGACATCCACCCCCTGTCGCCCCAGAAAATTCAGTCGCCGCACCAATTTTTCCGAACCGGACATGGACAGACAATAACAAATTGCATTGCGGTCGAACCGGTCGAATTCATGGTCCAGCAACTCTTCCGCCGCCACGGTTCCCGGGGTAATCACCGCCAACAGATTGACGATGCTGCGGCCGATGCCCACGGCTTCGCCGGAAAACCGGACCACTCCGCCGCGACGCGCGGAGACAAAAGTCAAACGGCAGTGCATGTCGGCAAGGCAATTGACGATCGCGGCGGCGGCCCGAACCAGAAATTCAAAATTATTGTCCTCGGCGTCATCGCCGACCCCAGCGGCTTCCGTGTCCAGCAGCACATAGAGATGCGAAATGGTATTGGCCTCGAACTCCTTAACCATCAGTTTGCGGTGACGGGCGCTGGCTTTCCAGTGAATGAACCGCATTTCATCATAAGCGGAATACTCCCGCACGCCGAAAAACTCCTGTCCGACGCCGGAAACCCCCAACGGCCGCCCGGTGACCGCCTGCAACGACCGATGCCGACTCATCTCCGGCAATCGGCTCAAACGTAAATATTCCGGATAAATCATCACCTCCCCCGGCAGACGGAAACGGCGACGACAACAGAAAAAACCACCCGGATCCCCCCCCAGCAGTTCCACCTGCCGCAACCGAT
Organism: Victivallales bacterium; assembly: GCA_028691155.1. Classification (GTDB taxonomy): domain Bacteria; phylum Verrucomicrobiota; class Lentisphaeria; order Victivallales; family SZUA-371; genus SZUA-371. The sequence continues at coordinate 198 of JAQUZV010000153.1, read as the reverse complement.
AGAATCCGCGTTTCACCGCCGGCATGACCCGACGGACCAAACGGCGTTCATATGGCTGCAACGCCGCTACCGCTTCATGGAAAAAGGGGGATTTTTCGGTAAAATCAAGCCGCTCCCGAATCAATACCGCCTGACGCCGCCGGCGACTGCGATTGGCAATGACCAGCGGCAACTGCACCATGCCGCCACAGGCCGCAT
>JAQUZV010000152.1 GCA_028691155.1 Victivallales bacterium | reverse complement strand
GGCACTGGTCATGCTTATAATATCAGGCGCAATAAAAAAAATAAGCAACCCAATCCCAAAATGGAGGAAGAAAAAATGTTCGGATTAACAAAAGCCAACAACAATTTGTTCCCGTGGAAAAGCTTCGATGACCTGCATCGTGAATTCTTCGACGCCTTCCGTGGTTTCGATGAGTTCATGCCGCGGCGCAATTATCCGGAAACCCAGGTGGAAAGCACCGACACCGAAATCAAATTGCGTGCCTGCCTGCCCGGTTATGAAGCCGACGAAATCGACATTCAGATATTAAACGATTTCATCACCATCAGTGCGGCGCACAAGGAAGAAAAGGAAACCGGGGCCGACCGGGCGCTACGGACGGAACGCTTCACCGGAGAATTCAAGGAAACATTCAAATTGGGAGCCCGCATCGATCGCAGCAAAGCCACGGCATCGTACAAGAACGGCATTCTGGAACTGACGCTGCCCAAACTCGAAAGTGAAAAACCGCATAAGATTCTGGTCGGGTAAGCCGGAAGAAAAAGATCAATGCAACATGAAACAGGAGCAATGTTAAAATGAAAGAACAACAACCTGCTGAATATATCACCTATACTCCGGCAACCGACGTTATGGAACAGGAAAACGGTTGGAGTTTGTGCCTCGACGTTCCCGGCGCCGCCAATGAGCTGCTGGAAATCAATGTGGACGACAATATTCTCAAAATCAAAGCCGACACCACCTTGCAGGAACACGGCATGACGGTCCGCTTCGAACGCTCGTTCCAGTTGTCGGACGAGGTCAACGCCGGCGGCATCGCCGCCGTATTGAAAAACGGGCAACTCAAGTTGACCCTACCTAAGGCGGAAGCCGCAAAACCGCACAAAATCAAGGTGTTGACCGCCGAATAAACCATTAACCCATATCCAAACCTACTCCCTCATCGCCGCGAGGTTCTGCCCCAATCGACCTCGCGGCGCCTTTTTTATCGTTCTCCCCCCATCCCCCATCACTTTACCGCGGATGTTGCCGTCACGAGAAACATGCATATATTATGCAACCCGCACCAGAGGATAAAAGATTGCGGCTGCCTACCGACGACATTGATATATCGGATGCATACTGAAAGCATTAAGAGCCATCACGTGCCCATCCCCAAAATTTAATATTTTTTATAAAAAACGCTTGAAAAGAAATACCGATTCAACAATCTTTATTTACTACCATTGTCGCGGGGGCAGTTATATTTTGTATCATAAAAAACTTCTGGGGAGGAATACTTTGTAAAAACAAAAAATCTGTTTGCCATCAAAATTACGGAGAACCAACCGCCGCCATATCATATTCTTAAAGTGCCGGGGGATTTTTCCGTCTCCGTAATGGACAGTTTCCTATTCGACCACAATAATATTAACTGGGGAGTTACAAAATAATGCTGTCAACATTGAAAAAATCCCGGGGAAGTATTATCATCCTCCTCTTCTGGTCAATTGCGTCTTTGGCGACCGATCAGGAGAACGGCCGAGCCAGAAAGATTTTGACCGAAGCCGTGGACCGGACGAGGAACGCGTCATTTGTGGCAAGCAATCCAGCCCTTTTACCGGCCACAAGCGATGTAGTTTTATACCATAAGGTCCTGCCGGATAAGACAATATTGGAACGATACGAACACAAATCCAATGGGCGAACAGAGATCGGGATATATAATAGCGACGGCTATTTCCTTCTTATGGATAAATGTGACATTGCCATAAAATCACCCGGCCAGCGCTGGGACAATGTAGCAACGTCATTCGATGGGATAAGTTATTTACCCCAAGTAACCTTTTCCATGACAGATTCGACATATATGAATATCCCCTGTCATAAGATAATGGTAAAAATGCCGGTGGACGATAACTTTTTGTCGGAATATTATAATGCTCCTTTAACGGATCTGCGGTTGAACCGGGACATCCTCATCCCGACAATATCTTGTTATCTGGTGGGAAAAGAATCTCATTTTATATATGCCGGCTCCTGGTTCAATGCCCAAACCGGCAAGCCGCTCGGAGGCGGTCCCCAGAATTGGGGCAAAGTTGAATTCAAGGAGTTGTCGGACGACTTATTCAAACTGCCATCGAACGTCAAGATAAAAAAAGCCGAGCAATGGGCGGACGTGAGAAAATTACAGAAAAAAAATATTTCTTTTCATCTCCCTCAAAACATAGATTCTGGTCTTTCCTGAATGTTGATAATATCATATCGTTGGCATCGTTTTTTGCCGTGGTCATTGCGGTACTATGCCTTGTCCTGGTCGGAGTCATGAAATGGAAAACCCAGCAACGTAAATATGAATAAAAGGTGACGTGCTCCGACAGCGGAATTTCGCGAATACGAGCCGACCGGGAAAAATCGAGAAGAACGCGAAAGTAAAATACGTCAAACCGGACGCATGAAATGGAATGGTAAAAAACGGTAACACAGACACTGGTCGTCTCGTTCTCACGTTCTTTTCTTTCCCGGCCGATCGGGTGGCAGTGCTTCAACCGACATGCCGGTATTTCATCTTATCGTAATGGGGTTGTTCTCCTGGATTCAGACAAGCATCTTATCTTTTTTAAGTTGGCTCAAGACTGAAAAAATTCTGCTCACTACCATGTAAAGGACTTTTATTATGAGTATCAAGAAGAAGATATTAATATCAATTCCCATCATATTATTGACGGGTTTAGGGTATAGTTTGGTGCAATTTCATACGAAGCTTGAAAAACGTTTCGCCTTTTCAGAAATGGTAGGAATATCCAGTTTCATTGGGGAATATGTTCTTGAGCATAATGATGACAGTAGGAAAACAATAACTTCTTTTATTGCGAATAAATATCGCGCTCGTATGACCCCAAACGGGGCGTTGGCTGATAGGTGGGGAACGCCATATAATATTAAAATATTAAAGGTTGCAGATACCGTCATTGTCCTCATTATATCCGCCGGCCCCGATAAAAAATTTATGACCAATGACGATATTTCAACATACGATAAATGGCAAAAAATTCATCGTTCCAATTAGCTCTAGTCCCGGCCGGCCATTGGTCGTGTCGCGTCTGCAGTAGGCATATAGGCGACGGGATGCAGGAATAAGCGGAACTGCTTGGCGCTATTATGGGCTGAAATATCATGATGCCGCCATCCCATATCCCGACCATTCATCTTTCTCCCGGAAAAATTTCTTGCCGCCGCACCCGGCAAATTGCAATGCCGTGCTTGACCGGTTATATTGCGCCATCAATCAAATCGAGAATTACGGCATATGACGACCACCGACAAGATCACCGCCGCCGATTACCGGCTGCTGGGCCTGGTGTTGCTGATAACCGGCCTGATGTTTGCCCCGGCGCTGGGGTTTCCGTTCCTGCCCGAATGGGATGATCGCTGCACCATCTTCAACGGCCACATGGCGTGGTCCTGGGTCAACGCCCGGTACTGGCTGACCCATAACGTGCAGGGGCTGTTCACCCCCGCCCAAATGTATTCACTGATGCTGGATTACGGCCTGGTCGGACCGCGACCGTTCTGGTTTCATCTTCACAACCTGCTGCTGCATCTGGCGGCGGTAGCCGGATTTTTTCTGCTCTTGCGGCACTTCCGCATCGGCTCCGTGATGGCGTTCTGGATCAGTCTGTTCTTTGCCGTCGGTCCGCAGCGAATCGAATCGGTGGTGTGGATTACCGAACGCAAGGATGTGCTGTATGTCGGGTGTGTGTTGTGGGCGATATGGTTTTTCTGCCGCGGCTGGGACCGGCAACGCTTCTCTTTCATGGCCACGGCGCTCATGCTCGTGGCCATTGCGGCCAAACTTCCCGGAATAATGGCGGTGCCGGCTTTTCTGGCCTATGCACTTTATCGGGAAAAAAGCTGGAAGCCGCGGCACTATCGCGGTTGGCTCTGGCTTTATCCGCTGCTCGGCGGCGGCATGTTTTTCTGGATCTGGTCGCAATGCAGCCCCGCCGTCGGCGATCCCTGGAGCCGTCAGGTGCCGGTGATCCTGCATAATCTGGCGTGGTATCCCGTGACCACGTTGCTGCCGTGGGATGTCAATCCCTTTCACCCCAACGTTTATGTCACGGCGGGAACGGTGATATTGATCGGCCTTACTTGCGCCGGGGCGCTGTTGCTGCTGCTGCTGTCCCTGCCGCAGGTACGACGGCGGGATTGGGATTTCATCGGTTTCCGGCTGTTGCCGTTATTGGCCGTCTATGTTGCCGTTCTGCTCCCCGTCATCAAACTCACCCGCTTCAACGAAGCCGATTATTGCGACCGTTACAACTACCTGCCGGCGGCGGTTCTCTGGTTGATGCTGGGATTGTGGTACCAGACCTGGCGGCAAAGCCGACCGAACGCCCCGGCATCCCGGGACAACCAGGAACGGCAAGTCTTTTATTACGGTCTGGCCGGCGGCTATGCCTTGCTGTTGCTGGCCTTCACCTGGCTGCATCTGCCGGACTGGAGCGATGCCGCCGCGCTGTTCCGGGCCGGGCTGCGCGTCCCGTTGCCCACGCACCGGGCCATGTTGGGACTGGCGGCCGTGGGTATGAATCGGGACAACCCGGAAATCATGCTGGAGGCCGGAGAACGGCTGCGCCGTTATGCCCGCAACCATGCCGCCTACCCGCTGCCGGAATATCTCAAATTCGCCGTCGAAGCGGACAATACCGGCATCGCGTTATGCGGCATGGCGCGGGTCAAACAGGGCGACCGGCGCGGCGGCATGCCCCTGCTGCTCCGCATCGACCGGCAACTCCGCAGCGGCGATTTCCGGATTTATTGTCTCCGCAACCTGTTCGGCAACCTCTACCTGACGATCAGCGACGGTTATCTGGCCGTCAATAAGCCGGCCGTTGCCGCCCGCGCCCTGGCCGATGCTATCGCCCAAACGCCGGTCGACACCGCGGGCTATCATTTTCTCCTGGGGGTCAAGGCGTTCCGTTGCGGCGACCTTCCGGCGGCGACACAATCCTTCCGTCTGGCCGCCGCCATGGCGCCGTATGATGTGCGCCCGAACCGCTATCTGGCCCGGATCGCAACGGGAAAACCGGGACCGGTAACGCCCCGGATCAATCGATCTGGAGCGGATAAGGCGGCAGCGAATCGAGAATGAAACTTCCGTAACGTTTGGTCAGAACGCGTTTGTCGAGGAGTACAATAATCCCCTGGTCGGTTTTGCTGCGGATCAGACGCCCGACGCCCTGGCGCAGTTTCAGCACCGCCTCGGGCAAGCTGTAGTGCATGAACGGATTGCCGCCGAGTTCGCGGATTTTTTCATTGCGGGCCTCGATCAGCGGATGCGAGGGCACCGGAAACGGCAGCTTGGTGACAATGACATTGCTCAGCGCCTCGCCGGGAACATCCACGCCGGTCCAGAAGCTGGTGGTGCCGAAAATCACCGAATCGACATCGGCCCGAAAATGTTGCAACATGGCGGAGCGCGACAGCTCTTCCCCCTGCACCAGCAGCGTCAAGTCATGATTCCGGAACCACGGCCGCATCCGTTCCGCACAGTACTTCAGCAACTGATAGCTGGTAAAAAGAACGAAAGCCTTGCCATGGGTAATCTCCAGATAACTTTCGATCAGTTCGGGCAACGCGGCGGCAAACTCCTCTTCGGACGGATCGGGAATCCGCCGCGGCACATAGAGTTTTACCTGACGGCAGTCGAAGGGGGAATCGAGCACCAGTTCATCGCCGTCGCCATAACCGACCCGGCTGCGATAATAGTCGAGTGTCCGGCCCACCGTCAGCGTGGCGCTGGTCAGAATGACCGGAAACCCTTTACTGAACAACGTCTGGTACAACAGCAGCCCCACGTTGAGCGGCGCCGCCTGTAACGTAATGAAATCGCGTCCTTCGCCCCCCTGCTCGATCCAGTAGACGTGATCCGGT
>JAQUZV010000001.1 GCA_028691155.1 Victivallales bacterium | reverse complement strand
GCGCCACTTTCGACGACAACATCAATGCACTGATCCGGAACTGGCTCCATGACCCGGTAAAGATCGAAATCGAGTCCGAATCCCTCGTTACCGACCTGATCGATCAGCGTTTCTACGCCGTCCCGCTGGACGAACGTTTCGCCCTGCTGCTCTGGCTCATCAATCACGAAGCGGTGGAACGCATGCTGATCTTCGTCAACCGGAAGGACGTCAACGCCAGTTTGTGCAACCGGCTCCGGCTCTACGGCATCGACTGCGATTCGCTTTCCGGCGATGTGCCGCAGCAGAAACGACTGAAAATACTTGAACGCTTCCGCGACGGTAAGATCAAAGTATTGATCGCCACCGACGTCGCCGCCCGCGGCATCCATGTCGAAGGCATCTCCCATGTGGTCAACTACGACCTGCCGGAGCATCCGGAAGATTACGTGCACCGCGTGGGCCGCACCGGCCGGGCCGGGCATACCGGTAAGTCGATCAGTTTTGTCGATGAATTCGGCGCTTATGTGCTGCCTGATATTGAAAAGTTGATGAACATGCAGGTCAAAACCGTATATCCGGAAGAAAATATGGTCCATCTCGACCAGGTTCCCGGCGACAAGGGCGAACGCCACTTCGGCATGCGCCGTCCGTCGACCGGAGGACGGTCGTTCAGCGGACGTTCCGGCAACAGCCGCCGGAGACCCGCCGGGAGACGCTGAATATGCATTGCTTTTACTGCCGGGCCATCGGTCGTCCCGGCACGACGGTCGAACTGGAAGAACGCGACCGCAAACATCTGTTCAAAACCTTGCGCGCCGCTCCCGGCGAACAGTTTGAACTCACCGACGGCCGGGGCACTTTCGCCCTGGCGACCATCGGTTCCGACCGGATCATTACCGTGCTGAACGCCACGACCGCGTCACCGCCGCCGCGCCGGGTCCACCTCGTGCTGGCACCGCCGAAAAAGGCCAAAATGGACTTGTTGCTCAAACAATGTGCCGAGGTGGGAATATGGAGCATCCATCTGTTTCTCAGCGCCCGCTCCGTCGCCGCGCCGGAAAAAGAAGAGGTACTGGAACGGTGGCAGACGTTGCTGCAGGAAGGCTGTAAACAGGCCAAAAATCCTTTTTTGCCGCAACTGACGGCATTGCCGGTATCTTTCAAAACCGCAGTCGACCGGATTAAACAGGAAAACTGGCAAGGTTTTTTCGGTTCGCCCCGCGGCGACGGTGTCATGCCCGATTTGAGTCGAACCACCGATATCGCCTGGGTGGTCGGACCGGAAGGCGGATTCACGCCGGAAGAAGAAGATTATCTGCGCCAAAACGGCATTGCCGATCTACGGCTCGGACGCTGGGTGCTGCGGGTGGAAACGGCGGCGATTGCCGGTAGTCTATTCCTGGCCGTGGTCGACACCACGACGCCATAATTTACCTCGAACGGAAGATTGAGAACCGCCGCTTCCCCTATCCGGGGAGGCAACTCGACCCGGACCGCGGAAATCAACCATGGAAACGGAACGGCAGGATGATGCTACTCTCCTGCAAGTCAAACTCTTATTGCTTCTCCTGTTCTTTTTTTAATTTATCGAGATCTTTCTTGGCAAATTCAACCACTTTTTCGAATTTCGGCCGGTTGACCGTTTCATTGGCCCGGATCAGAGTGTCATGAGCGGTATAAACGGTCTCCGCCCGGTCAACGGCATCGGCTTTTGCTTCCGGACGACTCCAGTGCGCTTCCGGTTGCCCGCCAGCCGTCTTTTCCACGAACGAGAACAACGACTGAATGCCAAGACCTTCCAGCAGATGGCGGTTTTCCGTTCCGGCATTGACAATCTCCACCACCGCCTTGTTTCTGGTCTGCAATCCCAACATGGCCAGAACCCCCATGAACGTACTGTCCATGCCCGAACAGCCGGTCAGATCGATGGAAATCTTCTGCAGATCCTTGTCCAGGTTGTTGGCCAGATTGCGGATCGGCGGGGAACATTCAAAATTGGCCCGGCCGTCGACCTTAATCGTATATACGCCCTGCGTATGGGCAATCAGCAAATCAGCCTTTTTCATTCCCAAGTATACCCCATTTGAAATCCCATTGTGCTTCCCTTAGTTATAAAAATAGGGGCAATCGACGTAAAGTCAATCGCCCCTTTTCAATTTTATCGTTCCAATACCGCCTTGATCCGCCGCACCCCGCGACTGGAACTTTCCTCCTTGGTAATCCGAAAATGACCGAGCTCGCCGGTATTTTTTGCATGAGGCCCGCCACAGATTTCCTTGCTGACCCCGGCAATGGTATAAACAGTGACCCGTTCGCCATAGCGATCGCCGAACAATCCGATCGCCCCCTGAGCACAGGCGTCCTCCACGGTCATTTCCTCGATTTCCACCGGAATTTTCCGGGCAATGGCATCATTGACCAGACGCTGCACGGCCGCAATCTGCTCCGGCGTCATCTTTTCCTCATGGCAAAAGTCGAAACGCAGCCGCTCGGCGGTGATATTGGACCCTTTCTGGGCCACATGCGTCCCCAACACCTGCCGCAACGCGGCATGGAGCAGATGCGTCGCGGTATGCAACGCCGCCGTCGCAGCGGAATTATCCGCCAACCCGCCCTTGAACTTCTGCTCCGCCCCTTTGCGGGACAGTTCCTGATGCTTGCGATAGGCCTTGTCAAATCCTTCCCGATCCACTTCGAATCCATGTTCCCGCGCCATTTCCTCCGTCAGTTCCAGGGGAAACCCGAACGTTTCATAGAGGAAGAAAGCGTTTTTTCCGCTGATAACCTTTTTGACCACGTGCGGCGGAACCTTGGCGATCAGCTTTTCAAACTCGCGGGTACCCTTTTCCAGCGCCAGGGCAAAAAGTTTTTCCTCGGTGGCAAGTTCGTTGCGGATAAAGTCGGCCTGCTGCCGCAATTCCGGGTAAATATCACCGAATTCGGCAATAACCACCGTCCCGATCCGAGACGTGAAATCATCGGCAATTCCGAGTTTCCGTCCTTCCCTGATCGACCGCCGGATCAGCCGGCGCAGCACATAGCCCTGATCCACATTGCTCGGCACAATCCCGTCGGCGATAATGAACACCGCGGCCCGCAGGTGATCGGCAATAATCCGTTCGGAATCGGAACGAACCGCCGGAGCGGATACACCGCGCAATGCATCGATGCACTGAAGGATCGGCTGAAACAATTCGGTATCATAACAACTGGCTTTGCCCTGCAGCACCGCCGTCACCCGCTCCAGGCCCATGCCGGTATCGACATTGCGCTGCTGCAACGGCAGGTACGAACCGTCCGCTTGCTTGTCATACTGCATGAACACGTCATTCCAGATTTCCACCCAACGCTTATCCTCGGGATCGAACAGCGCCGGAGCCTCACCGTCACCGGTCCAATAAAACATTTCCGTATCCGGACCGCATGGTCCGGTCTGTCCGGCCGGCCCCCACCAGTTATGAACCTTACCGAGCCGGGCAATCCGACTTTCGCCGACACCGAGACGCCGCCACTGGTCGAACGCCTCCTGGTCGAACGGGCAATCGGTATCGCCGGCAAACACGGTGAAAGCCAGACGCGACAACGGAATATTCAGCCACTCCGGACTGGTCAGAAATTCAAAACTGAATTCAATCGCTTCCTTTTTAAAATAATCGCCCAGCGACCAGTTGCCCAACATTTCGAAAAAGGTCAGATGCACCGGATCGCCGACTTCGTCGATGTCCCCGGTGCGAATACATTTCTGGACATTTGCCAGCCTTTGACCCTGAGGATGCTTATTGCCGAGCAGATACGGCACCAACGGATGCATGCCGGCAGTGGTAAACAGACAGGTCGGGTCGTTTTCCGGAATCAGCGGCGCGCTGCCGATCAGCGCATGGCCTTTGCTCCGAAAAAAACACAGGTACTTTTCTCTTAATTCCTTAGCTTTCATATAACCAGTTAACCGTTAGGAATGTTCATTGTTAAATGTAAGATAGTACACTATCATCACTACGGAATAAGTGCAATCAAAAAAATAAAAATTTCCATCCGACCCCGAGACGGAACCGCCATGATCCCGCGTAGTCCCGCATCCCGGCACCGGACCGGATCAGTGGTGATCCGGCAACAGCAGACCAAATGCCGCCAGCGTCCGGACCTGATTGGACACCGTACCTTCATCCATCGGAATGGCAAAATGCATATCGGCAAAACTGTACAGGACGGCAAAACTGCGGTCATGAGCCGGAAACACACTGTCGCGATAGGAATAGCCGTCGCCATTGGCGTTCGGCCCCTGCACCTGTTGTCCGATCACCACCATGCCGGTCGGATTGTAACGGCTGTTGTGCAGCGGCGCCCGCACGGTACGGGAACCGATGCCGACGATCCAACTTAAATTGAGCGGATTGGCCCCCAGCGTATTGTCACAGGTGTGAACCATCCATTCGAAATAGCGCGGATCGCGGGTCAGCCGCCAGGCCTGCCAGACCGGCACCAGATGGGTCTCATAAGCCCCGGCACCCCAGGAAATCGGGGCAAAGGGATGACGCACAAACCGGTATGCCATTTTTTCATTATCGGCAAGATACATGTCCGCCTCGCGCAGAATCGCACTCCTAACCGCGTGTTTTACCACCGGATCACCCAGATCGTCGGGCAGATTGGCATAACTGTACGCGGCCAGCGACAAATCGTATTTGCCGTATTGGATCATATCGGCCTTGGGACGACGCCGCCAGGGCGTGTTGATCATAAAATCCAGATTGTATTTTTCCTCCCCGGTGGTATGAAGCAGTTCCGCGGCGGCATAAGCCGCAGGACAGAGGAAATACTCGCCGAACCGCACCGGATCGTCGATCTGTGGACGATGTTTTACCGCCCACTGATAAGCCTTCCTGGCGCGGGACAGAAAATCGGCGGCCAGTTCCGGACGGAACGGGCGCAGAATCCGGGCCGCCTGGGCCATGGCTCCGGCGGCGGCAAAAGAACTGCCGGAATCGGGAGCCCAGGCAAAGTCACCTTTGTCGTCCAGCTCCACGGTCTGGACAAAATTGGGATCGCCGGCCGACTCGGTACCGTGACGAACCGCCCCGTCCTCGCGTTGCAGTCCGCGCCACAACTGCAATGCCCACAACGCTTCGTCGAGAATATCCGGAATCCCGTTGTCGTGCTCGGGAATATTGAGCTGTCCGTCGAAAAATTTCTGCGGGGCGGTTTCATACGTACTCATCAGGATTTGCGCCACGTCGAGGTGCGAACGGGGATTGTAGTCGCCGGCGTCATGATGACCGCCGTAAATCGGCAGCTTAACCGGAATTTCACGCGGCACGAAAGTCCCGTAAAGAGCAATCTCTTCCGGAGTAAAGCAGCGCCGGAACAACCGGACCTGCCGGAATGCCGTGCCTTCGGCCCCTTCGTTGTCCAGATGCGCCAACTGCAACATCTTCGCCGTCGCCGTCCCATGATAAGGCAACGATGCCACCGACTTGCCGTCGACATAGAGAGTCACCCGGGAATGGCCGTCCTTAAAAGGAGCAACCGTAATCAGATAACGATGGAAACAGCCATCGCCGACCCGCTGATAATTTACGCCTTTGTTGCCGGAATACAACCACAGCAAGCCCCAAATGGCATGCAACGACACCAGATTGCCGCCGCCGGCATCCCGCAAGGCAAACAACTCGCCGTAATATTTCTGATTGCCGGGATTTTTGCGGAACTCTCCGACCAAAGTAATACCGCCGTTCAAATCGCAACGGCCGAGATCGACGGCAATGCCGTTGGCCGCGTTGCCGCGGGGGGTCAGAAATTGTTCGGAACCGTCGGCATCGGCCGCAAAACGCGGCGAGGCGGCGTCAACCGGCAATTGCCGAGGTCCGGAATCGGCCGCCGTCCCGTTGAACAGCAACTCCGCGATCAGGGACGGATCACGCTTCAACCGTTCCTGACGACGGCAAATAGCCGAATACTCCGGATTGGGCTGCATCATCGACCCGGCCGGAAAATTGCCGTGCTCCGTTTTGGCCTCATAACGTTTCTCCGTCGTTTCCACAATGCCGGAACGATGGCAGGCAATACGCCGCCAGGAAGAGTACGGCGGCTCCAGTTTTTGCCCGCAACGTTGCGCAAAGACCCCATAAGCCTGTTGGCGGAATGCTCCTTCATAAACCCGGTCATCGATGGCGAATTCCAGACTGCGGCCGACCCCGGTCACGGCAATAAAATAACGTCCCGGCGTCCGAAACGCGGTAAAATCCAGCAGATAGACGTTTTCCGCCGAATAATTGGCCTTCCCGTCCCGCTCCCGCCCATTGTGACGCAAAACGCTTTGTCCGCGGTAAACCGTTTTTCCGGTAGCCGCATCGATCAGTTCGAATTCCGGCGGCACGGAAAAACTCAACGCATAAGAAGCCGGGGTAACCGCATCGGCCTTCGATGGCAAAGTGCCACCGGACGGAACATCGCCCCAGAGTTGTTCGGGACGAATATCCACCCCGGATGCCGCCGTCCGATGTTCCGGAAACGATCCGAGCCAACGCCCAAGATAGGCATTCTTGACGGCCCCAGGCAAATATCCCACCTGGTTGACTTTGATGGAATCGGAATACGATCTCTTCCGGTCGAAAGTAAATTCCGTAGCATTGGCGCCGGTGGTAACCGCGGGATCGACTTCAATGCGAACCCGATCCCCGTCTTTCAGTTCCCGATCCAGCTCCAAAAAGATTTCGTGCCGGACAAAAACCCGATATGGCCACCCCGTCGGCAAATAGAGGTCGGGAACCGTTCGCCGTCCCATGGCTGCAATTGTCCCGGACACGCCGTTGATGGTAGCCCGGTAATTTTCCGGCACCGTGCCGTTACGGGGGGAAAAAGCATGCCCGAATTCCAACATTATAATCCGGTTGCCGATACTGGACGCGCCCCGCAGGCCGAATACGGACATTACCAACGGAGAACGCAACTCCGGTGTCACCCCGTTCTGCTCCCGCGCCCGATAGACCATGGCGATCCCGGTTCGGGCCGCCGTCACCATCACCCCTTTTTCGCCGATGGCCACAACGGCATAGTGACAGCCCTCGCGCATAGGCGTCGGCAACGTCAACTCCACAACATCCCGGCGCAACGGACCGTCCACCACCCCCTGATGCGGTATCACCCCCGGCGGCATCGCCAATTCATCCCCGGAATCGTCTTTAATCGGCGTTACAGCCGATGGAACAACGAATTTTTCATAGCAGTAAGCCGGATCGTCTTCGCTGACAATCCGATAGGCATTGCGGTCCCGGCAACAATCCGTCACGGAAGGACCGATCACCAGGCGCAATCGATTAGGAGCCACGGCCTGAACGGAACGCAATCCCATCACGGTCATAACCGTAGTTTTCTTGTCCGGCATAGCGGCAAATTCGGGAACGGTATCAACCGCGGCAACGGTCATATGCAATCCCAACAGTACCGCCATCATAAAATTTTTCGGGCATAACATCATTATTAACCTCCGGTAAAAATAGTGTAACACGGCCACTGGAAAATGCAATAAGCAGTCTTGACGGTAAGCACATTTTTAAATTGGAAAAGAAAAACGGCACCATCAAATACACCACCGAACCAAGCGTCATCCTCCCGCAATCTCACCGGAACGGTTGGTATCAGCGGCAAGTAGCCCAAAACAAATCTCCTTATTTTTGCGCTTTTTTTCATCCGGCGGTTGAAAAATCATCAATTACTGGCATTATTATGCATACTTGAAATTAGTGCGGTCGTAGCTCAGCTGGATAGAGCGTCTGCCTCCGGAGCAGAAGGTCGTGGGTTCGAACCCCGCCGACCGTACCATCTCTCCCCTTGACCGGTATTTCCTCTCCCGGGCGATATTTTTTCAATTCCGGGAGCAACATTTCGACGGCGGCGGCGTTTATGCCGTAAACGACATCAAGATAAAGCCCATTTGAAATGATTTGGAACTTGGAAATTCCCAAACATCATCGGAACAAAACAGGATATTTTCACCGTTCCAATATTTATGCAAGATATCATCCGGTGCTCCGGCTGAGAAATTGAGGCCCCGATTACGCACGATGATAAAACTATAAAGATTCACCGCTCTTCAACTTGCAATATTGCAATATCCGGCTTTATTATGAAAAATAGATTGAGGGGAGATGAGGTTCCGACACTGTTGTACGGGTAAAAATTAGAATAATTGTTTTTTATGGAAAGAATATGAAAGAATTGGATTTTCTTACCGTTTGGAGTATCATCGTCAGGCATTGGAAATGTATTGTTGCATCTGGTGTTGCAGGAATCATCATTGCGCTGCTGATCACAAAATTTCTGATCACCCCGATGTATACCGCCGACGTTATGATTTTTGCCTGGAGCCCCGAAGATCCGTCATTGTCGGCAAAATCTCACACGGATAAAAAGGACAGTAATGACAACAATACCAATATACAGCGTCCGCCGGCACCATCCGTAACCTATCAGGATCTGACGTTTGCCAACCTGCTGCTCAACGACTACAAGCAATTGATCGCCACGCGTCGGGTGCAGGAAGTTGTAGATACCAAAGTCAAGGAGCAGCTGATAGAGTTGAGAAGAAAAGGCCGGCTGGACAAGCAGGCCGGAAAATTATGCGAACTGCCGAAATTAAAATATAAGGTCTTCGTCGATTTTCCCCGCCAAACTCATACTCTTAACATCTCCATTGTCAGTCCCAATCCGATCTTGTCGCAACTGGTGGCAAACACCACCGTTGATGTTTTCATCGAAACCATCAACGAAGTAATGCATTTTCAGCGGGCCATGGTTCTGGACCGGGCTCTCATTCCGTCTCACCCCTCATCACCTTCGCTGAAAATAAACCTTGCCGGCGGTTTTATTCTGGGAGCGCTGGTTGCATTCGGCTATTTTCTCCTGCTCTTTTTTCTCGATCGCAGTTTCAAGCTGCCGGAAGAAGTTACCGAGCGTTTGAGCCTGCCGTTACTGGGTACTATTATTGAAGACAACGACCTGCGCGAAGCCGATGACATTGAGGATAATCCGGCGGCGCCACGACGAATTGTCGCCGTCGGAGAAGTGGCGCAACGCAATTTCCAGGTAGCGGAAGGTTTTCGTCTCTTACGGACCAATCTGCAATATTCGATGTCATTATCAGAACCGCGTGCTCAAATTTTTGTGGTCACCAGTACGCTTCCCGATGACGGAAAAACTTTTACCACCACTAATTTGGCCGCATCACTGGCTGATTCCGGCAAACGGGTACTGCTTATCAACTGCGATTTGCACAAGCCGTTCATGGGTAAAATTTTCGCCTTGAAATCCGAAGTCGGCGCCGTCAATGTGCTGGTTGGGGAAAAGAGTTTTGATGAGGTGGTCGTCCGCAATGTCATGGGACTGCCGCTGGATCTTCTGGCCTCCGGCCCGGTACCGCCCAATCCCTCCAAGTTGTTACTGTCCGATGCCTTTTCCGCCATGTTGAAAGAACAATCGAAGAATTATGACTTCATTCTTCTGGACACCCCGCCGTGCCTGTCGATCGCCGATGCCGCCATTGTCGGCCGTATTGCCGATGGCGTGGTCCTGGTAATCTGCGCCGGCAAAACCAATTCCGATGCCGTCGAACGCGCGGTAAACCAACTGAAGCAGTTGCAGATGAATATCGTCGGATGTGTCTTCAATCGTTTTGTTCCGGCCAAATTCAATTATGGCGGCAAATACGGTTATGGTTACGGCTATAGTTACGGTTACGGTTACGGTTACGGCTATGGTTATGGTTACGGACAACAAAGCAAAGCCAAAAAGGAAGAAATTCCAGCAGTAAAATGAAGTTTATCGATCTGCATTGCCATATTCTCCCCCAAGTAGACGACGGGTCCTCCAGCCCGGAAGAAACTCGGGAGATGTTTACGACTGCCGCTAAAAATGGGGTCAAGGTAATTGCTGCAACTTCTCATTCCTCTGCCGTATCGGTAACGAAATACCGCGAAATTTTTTCCGAATGGCAGAAAATTGCGGCGGAAGAATATGCCATCAAATTGGTTGCCGGGTTGGAATATGACTACACCGATCTGATTAAGTTGCGGCAAAAAAACGCGGAAGAAGATTTGGTTCTATTGAACGGAAAAACAACGCTGCTGGTGGATTTCGCATTGGGATATCTGCCGTCCGACTGGACCAATTTAACCAACTGGTCGCAAGCCAAGCAGGTGCGGCAGATCATTGCCGTCCATCCGGAAAGATTGTTTTTCGATGCCGTAACCACCGGAAACGAACTGATGGAAGCCGGAATCGGACTACAAGTCAATGCCGGTTCGTTACTGGGGGATTACGGCCCGAAGGTACGACACCAGGCTTATCGGTTATTGGATAACGGACTCTGCCATTTTATCGCCGGAGACACCCACAGTGCCCGTCGCCCCGTCTGGCGAATGAGTGCCGTTTATGACAAATTATTGAAGCGTTACGGCGCCGAATGCACCAATGCCTGGTTGAACGACAACCCGCAACGAATAATCAATGGAAACCGCCCGCACCGGGTTCTCCCGAAGCTGAAGTGGTATCAAAAACTCTGGCACTGATTTCATCTGCCGCTTGAAAAATCAACAGAAAATGTGATCCGCCATCAAGCCGGGGGGAAGGACACATTTCTTAAGCTCCATCCCGCACCGACAGTTAATTATGCCGCGCTATTTTCGCCCGGCATCTGCGACGTTGCCGCCGTTCATCACCGACACCAACGTTACTTCAAAAATGTCCGGCGAAACTCAACCTTAAAATCCGACTTCCGCCGGATAAATAATTCGGGTATTGACATTGCTGTGGCGCTCCGGCAAATCCAGCCGTACCGCCTCCCAGCCGCAATGCTGAACCACGCCTTTGAAAGGAACCATATCGGGAATATTGCCGACCAACCGGATCCGGCTATGATCCATCTTGGCGTCGACCTCGAAAGCTCCGCCTTCCGGAGTCTCCACAATACGCCTGATCTGGTAATATTCCTGCAACGCCCGACGGCAGCTGGCATGAATACGGCGTACGGCGGCCCCGATCTGATTGTCTTCGTAGCTGTCAATACTTTCCATCAAAAAATCAATCAGCCGCCCTTCCCGCTGCAACAATGCCAATGTATACAGCGCTCCGTTCTCAAAACTTTCCCGGTTGTCTTTTGCGGTAACGGATAATTTCTTCTCTCCGGTCCGAAGAGAAGACTCCGCTTCGGTCTCTTCCAGTGCTTTGACCGTCACCCCGTTTGCAGACCGGGACGGCCCTCTCCAAACGGACCAAAATGCTTTGAAAGCATCACCAAGCTTACCCATATTCAGCATCTCCTGCGCTACTGATTCGATCATTACAGCATCACTACACGATGAATTTAAGATAAGTATATTCGCATTTCCTGTTTCTGGCAAATACATGGAGCAAAAAAAGCGAAAAAAGCCCCCGCCGGGGCTCCCAGTCGCCATAACCATATAACCGATTGATTAAAAAATGGTTATCTTAGTTAATTACATGACGGCACATCCTCAGTCGGGTGTTCCAAGAATCATGCCCGAAACCGAAGGGTGACGGAAAGCGGATAAAAACATCTCATGTCGTACGGAAAAATAATTGACAGCGTCAATTCTCACACGATAAGCACCCCGTTCACAACTATTCCATATCCGATCAGATGAAACATTACTGCCGTCTCAATCGACTTCTGTCCCGCGTGATATGCGCTTCCAAAATCATAACAAATAAATCACAAAAACGCATTTTTTTTGTAAACAATGCTTGAAAAAAAGGAAACCAGCGGTATTATTAATGGCTCATGCTCATGGTGGGTTGATAGCTCAGTCGGTAGAGCATCGCCCTTTTAAGGCGGTGGTCCCGGGTTCGAGTCCCGGTCAACCCACCAATTTTTGAATATTGAATTGCGCAAGCAATAGAAATAACCGGATTTATCCGACGACAGCCGATCCGGAAAATGTTTTAACTGGAGAATTTTTAGAATGAGTAATGTTTGCGAAATATGCGGCAAGAAAAAAGCCGTCGGCGGTGTCATTACCCGGAGAGGTTTGGCGAAGAAACAGGGTGGTATCGGGATGCACGTAGTCAAGAATAACAAGCGTGTTTTCAATCCTAACATCCAGAATGTTCGGGTCAATGTCAATGGAACCGTCAAGCGCATGAAGGTCTGTACGTCCTGCATCCGCAGCGGTGCGGTAAAGAAAGCCTGTTAATGATTGAGGGCGTATAGCTCAGTTGGTTAGAGCGCTACGTTGACATCGTAGAGGTCACAGATTCGAGTTCTGTTACGCCCACCATTTCATATATATTTAAAACCCGGTTTTGAACTCAAACCCGGGTTTTTATTTGTCTTCGTTTTATGTCTTTTAGCGTTATGATAACAATAATTACTGGAACATAACCGGAACATTTTTTAATGTATCACCCATCGACAAAAATAATGTAACCTATTTTTATCGAAATCATGAATCTAAGTACTTACAACAAATGCTCCCGATTATTTATCTTAAGCACATACACAACAGCAACATAAAAAAAGACTTGACGACGGGGTATAAGCATCAGCAAGCATCATTGAAGCAAGCAGCGCCATCGGCAGTATTTGCGGATCGTTTCATTAATTGCGTTAAGCCTGACTTTAATCATCATCGATAGAACGCAAGCTTCTGTTTATCGCTTTTCTTCTGCAACAGCCGACGATGCCCCAAATGCAGCAATTCGACAGTCATTCAAATGACATTATAAAAAGTTCGGTATTTTATTTGTGCCCGAATACTCGTTTCGGCCATTTCAACCGTTTTCAGGGAATTAGACGTATTTTCTGTTCCCGATACTCCACCTATCCGGGAGATGTCCGCAGCGATCGAAACGTAATAAGCTTGAGTAGCGCTATCCTGCAATCTATTATGTCGAACCATGACCTTAAATAACTTGGTCCAAGTTCCAAACCTGAATTTCCAGCCTGTCAATCAGATACCATAACTATTTCATGGGAAAAGAAACATTGCCGATTGACTTGGCGGACAAACAACCATATAGTAAAAACGATTATAAGTAGAACACAGTTAATTGTTTTTTAGGATATCATCAAGATGGAATTGCGTGGCGTTTACACGGCGATGGTGACTCCGTTCCGCAACGGAGCCGTAGATTTTTCCCGACTGGAAGAATTGGTGGATATGCAGATCGACGGAGGTGTTGCCGGTTTGGTTCCGGTGGGAACAACCGGAGAGTCTCCGACCTTATCGGTGCAGGAACACATGAAAGTCATTGAAACGGTGATAAAGCGGGTCGCCGGCCGTTGTCAGGTTATTGCCGGCACGGGAGCCAATTCCACTTCGGAAGCCATCGAATTCACCCTGGAAGCCAAAAAATTCGGCGCCGATGCCACCTTGCAGGTGACGCCGTATTACAACAAGCCGACCCAGGAAGGTCTTTATCGCCACTTTTCCGCTATTGCCGACGCCGCCGGATTGCCGGTAGTGCTTTATAATGTTCCGGGCCGGGCCGGGGTCCCTATCAGCGTGGAGACGATTGTACGCCTCAGCCGTAACGCCAATATCATCGCGGTGAAGGAAGCAGCCGGCAGCGTGGACCGGGTTTCGCAGATTCTCGACGCCTGTGATATTACCGTCCTGAGCGGTGACGACAGCCTGACGATTCCGATGATGTCGGTCGGAGCTCGCGGCATCGTCAGTGTGGCCTCGAATTTGATTCCGGCCGAAGTTTGCGCCATGGTGACCGCGTTTGCCCGGGGTGAGGTGGACAAGGCCATGCAGCTGCATCGGCGCTATTATCCGGTTTACCGCGATTTGTTCCTGGAAACCAACCCGATTCCCATCAAGGCGGCCATGGCAATGAAAAATATGCTGGAAGAAGAGTATCGCCTGCCCCTGTGCCAAATGAGCGAAGCCAATCGGGCCAAACTTCAGGCAACCATGGAAAAATGCGGAATTCTCTAAGCCATCTGTTTTGACGGCAATGCAACTCCAACGGTATATCCCGCCGGAGTTTTTTTATCATCCGGCCTATAATTGCCGTAATTCCCGGCCGGAAAAACTCCGAAGAAAAGGATTTTTCATTTGTCGATACGATTTGATTATATGACTCGCAACCGCTATATTCCCATTTTGGGAATATTCCAAAATGGAAATATTCTTTTCAAGACAATCGTTACGAACAAGGATTTAAAGATATAATGAAAAAATCTGCGCCCGGTTATATTCATGGTTCCATTGGCGGAACGATGATAAAAACCGCCCTGTCCATGATTCCGGCGACCCTGGCCATGTCCGGATACAATATCGCCGATACCTATTTTGTCGCCCAGTTGGGCACCATTCCGTTGGCGGCAATGGGATTCACGTTCCCCGTGATTATGTTGGTCGGCTGCGTCTACCGCGGCATTGCCGTCGGCGCCATGACGCCGTTGTCGCATGCTTTCGGCGGCAGCAAGGCGGCCAAAGCCGCCAAAGTAGCCAGTTCCGGCCTGCTGCTGATGGTTCTCTGGTCGGTATTCACCGGGATCATCGGCAGTCTGACCATCGCCTGGACCTTTCGTAAATTCGGGGCCGGGAATGATACCATGCCTTTGATCCATGCCTACATGGTAATCTGGTATCTCGGCAGTGTAACCATGTCGCTGTCCATGGCCGGCAACGATTTTCTGATCGCGTCAGGAGCGCCACGGGCCGCCGCCACGATGATGATGGCGGGTATGATCGTCAATGTCATTCTCGATCCCATCTGTATCTTCGGATGGGGACCGATCCCCGCCATGGGAGTGTGCGGCGCCGCGCTCGCCACCATTATTTCCCAAGGACTTTCCGCGGTAGTACTGCTGCATATCATCCATCACCGCTACCATCTGCTGACGTTGAAAATCTTCGAATGGCGATTACTGCGAAGTTCCTGGAGTGTCATTATGCGGGTGGCGATTCCATCGATCGCGGGAATGCTGCTGATGCCGATCGGCAACGGCATTATCACCCGTATTGTCGCGGAATTCGGCGACACGGCGGTAGCGGCCTGTGCGGCGGCAGGACGGCTGGAAATGGTGGCGTTCGTGGTTCCGATGTCGCTGGGCATGGCGCTGATGCCGATGATCGGACAGAATTTCGGCGCCAGACTGTATGAACGGATCGACCAATGCCGCCGGTTTGCCGTGCGTTTCGCCGGTTTCTTCGAACTGGGCATGGCCGTAATCTTTTTTGTCGCCGCGCCATGGATGGTCAAATGGTTTACCGACGATCCCCACGTCGAAACCATTATGATCTCATATTTGCGCATTATTCCCCTGGGATTCGGGATGACGGAAATCCACCGCTACTGCGGGTTCATTTTTACCGGCTGCAATCATCCCAAAGCCGCCGCCTGGCTCAATGCATTGCGAATTCTGGGGCTTCTGGTCCCGTTTTCATTGCTGGCACTGGTCTTCAATTCTCTGGACGTCCTTTTCGCCGCCCGGCTGATCGCCGACGTCATTGCCGGGGGCGTAGGCATGTGGCTGGTGCGGCGAATGACCAGGCAGTTGCTGTCCCGGAGGCCCAAACCGAACGCCACGTCCCAAACATCAATTCCGGAAACGGTATAAAAGATAAGGAGAATGGCGATGACTACGCTCGATGATTTTTTTGCCGCCCATTATGCGGTCGAATTTCTTCGGCGCCACAATATTTCCGACTATTGGGAGGAAACCCAGGCCGAGGATATCGTGGGAAAACTCTCGCCGCGCCAGGTTAATTATCTGGTCACCATCGACCGTTACGGACCGTGTTCGTTGCAGACGATCATGCATTATACCGGACTTTCGAGTTCGGCGGCTTCCGCTGCCGTCGACAAGATGGTCCGCCTCGGCATTGCCGAACGCAACCGCAATCCCGCCAATCGACGGGAAATTCAGGTGTGCCTGACCACCGCGGTACAGGAACAGATGCGACAGATCGACGCCAGATTCCGCCGCCGCGTTGCCGCCATCCTGAGCGATTGCACCCCGGAAGAACAGGCCACCATCAACCGCAGTGCAGCCATTCTCCGTCGCAAATTCACCTATCCGGCCCATCCGGCCCGGGAAGCATAGAACCGGCCCGAGGGCCGGTTCTATCCGAAATATCGTTTATTGCCCGGCTCGAACCGATTCAAGCGGTTCGAGCCGTATCGTCATCCCGCATCGACTTATTGCGGCGGCAACGAGGCCCGGATGGCCGCCTGAGCCGCCGCCAAACGCGCGATCGGCACCCGGTAAGGGCTGCAGGAAACATAGTTCAACCCGATCCGATGGCAAAACTCCACCGTACGTGGTTCGCCGCCATGTTCACCGCAGATACCCAACTTGATATCCGGCCGCACCGACCGCCCTTTCGCCACGGCAATACGGATCAGTTCGCCGATGCCCTCCTGATCGAGCACCTGGAACGGATCATATTCGTAGATGTCCCATTTAACGTAATCGCCGAGGAACTTCCCGGCATCGTCACGGGAGAAACCGCATCCCATCTGCGTCAGGTCATTGGTGCCAAAAGAGAAAAACTCGGCTTCCGCGGCGATCTGGTCGGCGGTTACCGCCGCCCGGGGCACTTCGATCATCGTCCCGATTTTAACCGGCAATTTCACCCCGCGTTCCTGTTCGACCTGCGCTATTGTCGCCAGAATGATTTCTTTCTGAATCGCCAACTCCCGGACATGTCCCACCAACGGCACCATGATTTCTGGCTTGGAACCCGGGACCTCGCAGGCGGCTTCCGCAATGGCGCGGGACTGCATCGCGGAAACTTCCGGATAGGTCATTCCCAACCGGCAGCCGCGATGCCCCAGCATCGGGTTGAATTCATTCAAACTTTCCACCAGCGCCCTGACCTCGGCCACCGAACAGTCAAGCTGAGTGGCCATTTCCTGTTGCCCCTTGTCGTCATGCGGCAGGAACTCGTGCAGCGGCGGATCCAGCAACCGAACGGTGCAGGGACGCCCTTCCAGAGCCTGGAAAATACCAATGAAATCGCCCCGCTGCAACGGCAGCAATTCCGCCAGCGCCTGTTCATATTGGTCAATTGCCGCCAACGATTTTTCACCAGCGGCACATTTGGTCTTGAGTGCATCCAGGGTTTTGACGTCGTACTTATCCTTTAATTTTTTGACCGTTTCGGCCACCAGAATCAGTCGACGGAAAGAGATAATGCGATCGCCTTCGAAAAACATGTGTTCGGTACGGCAAAGACCAATTCCTTCGGCACCGAATTTGACCGCCACCCGGGTATCATGCGGCGTGTCGGAATTGGTTCTGACGCCCAGACGGCGATATTTGTCGGCCAACTCCATGATCTGCCCGAACGGCCCGGTCAATTCCGGATCGACGGTAGCCACCGAACCGAGATATACGGCTCCGGTAGAACCGTTCAACGAAATCCACTCACCTTCTTTAACCGTTATACCGCCACAGGAGAACTGACGCTTGCGGTAATCGATCTTGACATCCCCGCAACCGGCGACACAACAGGTTCCCATCCCGCGGGCCACCACCGCCGCATGAGATGTCATCCCGCCACGAGTCGTCAGAATGCCGTTGGCAACATGCATCCCCCCGATATCCTCCGGGCTGGTCTCAATCCGACAGAGAATCACCGGCTTGCCGGCGACGGCCCAGCTCTCGGCGTGCTCGGCACTGAACACCACCATCCCGGCGGCAGCACCCGGCGACGCCGGCAAGCCTACGGTCAGTTTGGTCGCCTGCTCTTCCGCGGCTTTGACGAAGACCGGATGAAGCAACTGGTCCAACTGGCCGGGAGCCACCCGCATTACGGCCGTTTTTTCATCGATCAAACCTTCCCGAGCCAGATCGGAAGCAATCTTCACCGCCGCCGCGGCGGTTCGCTTGCCGTTGCGGGTCTGAAGCATGTACAACGTTCCGTTTTCAATCGTAAATTCCAGGTCCTGCATATCCTTGAAATAGTTTTCCAACTTGACACGGATGGCATCGAGCTGGGCAAAACATTCGGGCATGGCTTCTTCAAGAGACGGATATTTGGCCGCGCGATCAGCCTCCCCGACCTGCTGGGATTTGGCCCAAGCCCGGGATCCGGCCAGGGTAATCTGCTGCGGAGTACGGATTCCGGCCACCACATCTTCCCCCTGGGCATTGATCAGAAATTCGCCGTAAAAATATTGATTTTCACCGGTAGAAGGGTCGCGGGTAAAAGCCACCCCGGTAGCGGAGTTTTCGCCGGAATTGCCGAAAACCATCGCCTGGACATTGACCGCAGTTCCGAGCAGACCGCGAATATCGTTGATCTGACGATATTTGATGGCACGGGGATTGTCCCAGGAATCAAATACCGCCTGAATCCCGCGCCAGAGCTGCACTTTGGGGTCTTCCGGGAAATCGGCGCCGGTAGCTTCACGCACCACGGTTTTGTAACGGGCAATAACTTCTTTCAGGTCCGCCGTAGTCAGTTCGGTATCGAGATGGATGCCCCGGTCTTTTTTTATCGCGTCCAGTGCCTGTTCGAATTCGCTATGGGCAATACCCAACACCACATCGCCGAACATCTGAATAAAACGGCGGTAGGAATCCATGACAAAGCGTTCGTTGCCGGTAAGTTCAATCATGGTCTGAACCGTCGCGGCATTGAGCCCCAGATTCAGAACCGTATCCATCATTCCGGGCATGGAAACGGCAGCCCCGGAACGCACCGAAACCAACAACGGATGGGAACCGTAACCAAACGTCTTCCCGGTCGCCTGTTCCAACCGAGCCAAAGCAGCATCAACTTCGTCCTGCAGCAATGCAAAGATTTGATCCCGGCCCCGACGGCAATACTCATGGCATGCTTCCGTAGTAATGGTAAAACCGGGAGGGACCGGCAATCCCAACTCCGCCATTTCCGCCAGATTGGCGCCCTTGCCGCCCAACAATGCTTTCATTGCACCATTGCCTTCCGACTGCCCTTTGCCGAAAAAATAAACGAATTTTTGTGCCATAACGTGAAACCCTCGTTATCGTTTTATGGTTGACGCTTCGCTATTATTAACGCTTTTCGGGGAAAAACTCATGAAGACCTTTGCCAGCAATTCTTTTTGGGGATTTCCCTCCCAACCGACCATCACAAATGAACCGTTGATCAGCACGTTGCACTTTATTCCCACCAGATAGAGGAATTTTTCCGTTTCAATATGGGCCAGTTTTTCCCGCTGCTTACGGATATTGACGTTGTATTTGTAGATGCCGATTTCCCGGCCGGCAATTTTAATGGCGACAGCATCATTGGCATGGGCGACATCGGCACGGATCAGCTCCACCTTGTCAATCGGGATTTTATTCTTTTCAAAATAATGGATGAGATCGGGAATAATCAGGACATTGTTTTCCACCGTCTGCAAATCGTTGGGATCAACGACAGAACTACAGCCGGCGATAAAAAAAAATGCCGGAAACAGGAAAACCAGCAACATCGGCATCATCAATTTACATTTATCCATCTTCCTAGTCATAACGGTCTCCAGTAATAGTTTACAGTCAAATCGTTTCAAATCTAATTCCTAAAAAGGATTATTGCAAGTTGCGATCCGTGATTTGAAAAATATTTTAATGCGTCTACATTGCCTTCAGGAAAGAGGTTTTAATCCATATGAAAATTAAATTCAATATTGTCCTGGTCCGTCCGGAAATTCCCCAGAATACCGGCAGTATCGGTCGAATCTGCGTCAACGCCGGCTTCCGTCTTCATCTGATCCGGCCGCTGGGGTTTTCGCTGGAGGATAAATATCTCCGGCGGGCGGGCATGGATTACTGGCAATATCTCGATGTCGCGATCTATGACGATTGGCAAGACTTTCTGCGTCGCAATCCCGAAGCCGAAATGTATTTTTTTTCCACCAAAACCGAGCGGGTTTTCTGGGACTGCCCCTATGCACCGGACAGTTATCTGGTATTCGGCAATGAAGGACACGGCCTGCCGCCGGAATTTTACCGTGTTTACCGGGAACGGCTTTATACCATCCCCATGCCCGGCGAACATTGCCGCAGTCTTAATTTGTCCAATTCCGTCGCCGTCGTCGCCTACGAAGGCATGCGGAGACACCGCGGATGAAAACCCTGGTAAAATTGTTGTTGCTGGGCGTAATGTTCGTTGTCGGCGTTGCGGCGGCAATACTGCTGTTTCCGGCCCTCGTTATTATCCTGTTGCTGTTGCCGGGATCACGTCGCAACGTTCGCTTTTACCGCTTCGGCAGGAATTCCCGGCCGCAGCCCCGGTCAGAATCGTACCGGCCCGAAGAAAATAACACCGATACGCCGGAAATCATTGACGTCGAAGCGCAGGAAATCCCCCCGGAACAAATTTCCATCATGCCTCCGGAGGAACAACACCACTAGCCCGGAAATGATCCGAAATACGGCCCGGGGAACGCCGCCCGGCAAATCCCATGGCGAAAACCCGGTGGTGGCATAATCGAGACCATCATCACGTTTCCGGCCGGGCCGGTTAGAAACGAATGCCCTACCTTCAACCTTTTCCGTATCGACTATTCGATCGGGAACCCGATTCCGGACCATTATCCGGCAGAACAGCACTCACTTCATGCCAGACAGCAGCCCCGACGTTCCTGTGCACCCCCGAAACGCGAATTGCCGGCGGTCAAGCCGCACGACTTGATGAAGCAGCGGAAGATTTGCGGTTGATATTCAACCAACGCCGATGCGCCCACATCCACTGCTCCGGCTCTTCGCGGATCAGCTTCTCCAGGGCGGAAGTATACATCTGGGCTACGGTCTGAACATCTTTCTCCTTGTCTCCGGTGGGAGTATAACGGATCATCTCGCCGACAACAAATTCAAAATTAAAACCATTGCCGCAACGCCGGGTCAGTTCCGGTACGATCGGGACGCCGGTTTTCAAATGCAGCAACGCCGGCGAGGTATGAGTTCGACACGGCTGACCGAAAAAGACGTTTTCCACCCCTTCCTTGGTCTTGGCGTGTTGATCGGCCAGAATAGCAATGGTTTTCCCTTCCCGTAACGCCCGCAGCATGCCTTTGATTCCGCCTTCCTTGGGAACGGATTGATGCCATTTGGATTCGCGACTGCCAAGAATATACTTCCCGATCAACGGGTTGCCGAAGCGCCGAAAAACCGAAACCATCGGAATCCTGAATTGCTGCGCCCAACAAGACCCGGCCAGTTCCCAATTGCCGTAATGCGCCGTTACCACAATCACATTGCAGTTATTGCCTTCAGGCTTACAGGCCGCCCGGATGGTTTCCGGATCACCTACCACGCCAACCATGCCCGGTTTCACCAGTTGGTCGAACTTGAAAATTTCCACCAGCAGCATGGAAAAATTCAAATAAGCCTTGTGCGCCATATGCCTGGCCTCGTGCGGCGTCCGCGCCACTCCGGCATGCAACAGATGCTGAATGGAACGAACCCGGTGACGGCGATCGATCACATAAAGAACTTTGAACAGCTGACGACTCAAAAAATATGCCACCCGCAGATTCATCATCCGGATAATATGATAAAGGCACCAGAACGGAATGAATTCCACCCACATCTGAAACTTATTTTTTTCGGGCTTTTTATCTGTTTTCGACATCTCTTATCCCTTGATTTACCGGCCGGAAGCGCCGCTTAGATTTCGCCAACGGCCATCTCGGGCAGAAACGCCATTGTCGTCGTTACCATACGAAAATACTACTTACTTTCTCGAATCATGCAGGTACAACAAGTGAAGATGACGAGCAGTTACTGCACCGGAAGATCGCTTGGAGAACCAATTATTATACATCATTATTCTCCTAATAATAACAGTTGCCCCGAGGTTAATCAAGTGCCGTTACCGGATTTAGAGCAAAAAAAGCAATAACGGTACGAAAGCAACGCCTTGAATATCTCCCTCTCCGGCCGGATTACCCCCTCCGAACCAGCAACAACACCATGGCCAAGGCAATACCGATAATCTTGGCGACAACTACCATCAATACAGCATCCGGCCAAAAACGGCAGCCCAGCCACCGCCAAATCAAGATAAGCATGACCACCGTCGAAATCAATGTTCCAACCAGAGGTATAAAACTCGACAATGTAGCAATAATGGCAATTATCAGAAGCGACAGAAAATCGCCTTGAAGCTTGGTTAACTTCATCCCACCCCACAAACACCCGGCCCAAACCAGGATGCGCAACATCACCTCCAACAGCAATAACAACATTTGCGCCCACCCCCACGCTTAATTTTCTCCCCACGCAACCAATATCGGCTTACCCCATCCCAGGAACCATGATTCCCTCTCCGCCGGAAAATCAGAAGAAACGGTCAATGAAAACTTTGGCGGCAATAATGTAAGCCGGAGCGGAAAACAATACTGAAATACCCCGGGCCGTTTCCAATTCCGCCCCCGTCATCCGGTGATCCGATACCGTTTTCAGGTGTTTTTCCAAATCACCGAAAATCGCCAAATAACATTCCGCCCCCAAAACCATCGGCACCGCCATCGTCAGCCACAGCATCACCGCCCCTTGCTGCCAGGACGGATAAATGAACAACAGCACCATAAAAAGTAAATAAGTTCCGGACAACAGCTCATAAAGCAAAATTCCCGGCTGGCCATGATGTCTCAGCCAGAAATAAGCATTGCCCAGCAGCAACACCCCATACACCACCACATAAAACCACAATAACCCGTGCATTGTCTTTCCCGGTTAAAGTCCGATCTCGACCCGACGGGCGGCAACCTGAAATTTCTACTTCGGCCGCCGCCGTCATGCAATATCACCACCAACTATCGCCACAGCCGCCGCAGCAACGGCACCAGAATTCCCGTCGAAATCACAAAGACTCCCGTAAGAACAACCCCGGAGGTAGTGTCGCCGAACATGAAACTGCCGACGGAAAACAACGCCGACCAGACCATACTGACCCCCAAAATCCATCCCAACAGCGATAACGTCATGCTATCCACCACCGCTACGTCGGAACATTTTTTCCGGATCGGTCCCCATCCCGGTCCGGCCGGATGCACTTTGCGGAAAAACGATTCCAGCACTTCATTCGATTCCGGCCGGGTCAGGAACGTCACCAGCACCCAGATCAAGGTAGTACAGGCAATGGAACTTAACAAGATGAAATTGGAGGAGAAATCATGCCCGAAATATTTGAGCACTACAAACAATACCGCCATCGCAAAGGAAGAAACCATGGCGGCAATTTCACTCCAAGCGTTGATCCGCCACCAGAACCACCGCAACAAATAAAGCAACCCCGTTCCGGCACCGATGGAAAGCAGCAAATCAAAAGCCCCCTTGGACGTTTCCAGCCCATAGGTCAGAAAACCGGAAAGAATCATCAGTACCGCCGTCACAATTCG
This sequence comes from Victivallales bacterium, assembly GCA_028691155.1. Taxonomy (GTDB): domain Bacteria; phylum Verrucomicrobiota; class Lentisphaeria; order Victivallales; family SZUA-371; genus SZUA-371. The sequence goes on along the minus strand of JAQUZV010000001.1, from coordinate 5,190 downwards.
TCCCATCGCCACATAATGCTGTTCCGGAGCATCGCGCCGGATAAAACGACGGTAAAAGTCATGTACCAAATAGGACGCGCCCCAGTTCAAATGCGTACTGAGCGTCGAAATATAAGCCGCCAGCATTCCGGCAATCATCAACCCCAAAACTCCCGGCGGCAGGAAACGCATCATCGCTGAATACCCCAGGTCGTCGCCCATCAAATTTTCGGGAATATGGGGAAACACCCGATGGATGTCCGCCAAGGTCGGATAAACCAGAATCGACGCCAGCCCCACCAACACCCACGGCCACGGCCGCAACGCATAGTGCGCCAGATTGAAGAAAAGGGTCCCACCGAGAGCATCCCGTTCCGACTTGGCCGCCAGCATCCGCTGGGCAATGTAGCTGCCGCCGCCGGGTTCACTGCCGGGATACCAGACACACCACCACAACACCGTCAGCGGCAACACCAACACCGTAATCAACTGTTCATAATTGGATACTGCCGGCAGAAACGCCAGTTTGTCGGCCGGCAACCGGGCCACCAGTCCGGACAGGCCCCCGACTTCCGGCTGACGCAAAGCAAAAACCGCCAGCAGAATCGCCCCGGTCATGGCAATGCCAAACTGAATCATGTCCACCAGCATTACCCCCCACAACCCGGACGTCGCCGAAAAGGCCACATTGAGCAACCCGCAGATAATCAGAGTCGTTCCCATCGGCAACCCGAAAACCACATTGGCGATCTTGACCGCCGCCAGATTGACCGCCGCCATAATCACACAATTGAAAAACAGTCCGAGATAAACGGCCCGGAATCCGCGCACCGCACTCGCGGCCTTCCCGGAATAACGCAATTCATAAAATTCCAGGTCGGTCAAAACCCCGGAACGCCGCCACAGTCGGGCATAGAAGAAAACCGTCAACATCCCGGTAAGCAGAAATGCCCACCATACCCAGTTCCCGCACACCCCGTTCTGTCGCACAATATTACACACCAGATTCGGCGTATCCGTACTGAACGTCGTGGCCACCATCGAAACCCCGATCAGCCACCACGGCGCCGAACGTCCGGAGGCAAAAAATTCCGCGGTTCCACGACTGGAGCGCTTCATCATCAGTAATACCGGAATAGCACAAACGGCAACGGACAGAGCAACAATCAACCAGTCCAACCACGTAATTTTCATGGGATTCCCTTCCTTTTATCTCTTCATCATTACGAGTCTGTTTTTTATCGGGAAAAGGCCAAAGACGTCCGGTCGAAAACACCGGCCATCACCGGCAAAATCTGAACGGCAAGCCGTTATATACTACTACGCCACAACGTATTTTTCCAGTAAGGAAAGTTTTTTCGGACCATAACCAGGAAAAAGAATTCGCCGCCCGGCACCACATACCGGACGGCGACAGTTGACGACGTTATTTCCGATCAGCAGGCCAGGAAATCTTCCATTGCCGCGTCATATCCGGATTTGAACATGTCATTCTTGGCCATAAGCTGGTCAATGCCTTCGAAGCCAAGGTAATCGAGCTCCTGTTCCAGATCGCGGATTTCCATTTCTTCTTCATCCAACCGGAACCCGAAATCGTTATCCAATGCTTCGAAAGTCGAATCGCCCAGAAGCTGGAAGCCGCCGGCATACGGATTGACGCCGTATTCGCCGTTCTGCGGCATGATATCCAACGAATTGCCGATATCGCTGCCGAAGCCGATCAGACTGAAACCGCGACTGGCCGCCGGAGTAATGGTGAACCCGCTCAGATCCGCCGGAGTAAGCAGAAATTGGGTCGGAGTCGCATATCCACCCGGCCCGAATTCGCCATACCAGTCACTGGTATTGTCCACATTGTCAATCGTCCAACCCTCGGTCGGATAATCCAGCACCCCTTCGGCCCGGAATTCAACGCCGGTACTGTTGGCAAAGATAAAATCACCGGAAGACAGCCACGTGGTCTTATTCCAGGCATTGGTATACTGATAGAGACTGTAATCGTCCGGATCGAAATTCGATCCCAGTACCGTACTTGAAATCTCATTGCCGAAGTCCGCCGCAAAAGTGCCGGCGAATTGGGAAGCATCCGCGGTAAAGGTCAACTTGATCGTATCTTCCAGCCCGCGAATGTTATTCTTCGGGGCATAGACATTATGCGCGGCAACCCCGTCGGTTGCCCTTATCCCAATCCAGCCATTGCCACTGCCGGCCTGCAACAGAACGTCGGCATAGCCGGTCGCCGTTCCCACCAGATATGAAGTATCCGAACCGGTACCGACCTGACGATACAACATCCCGGTGCCGGTAGTCTCAAAATACTGGTAATTGGGCCGTACCAGTGGATCATTGGTCAGATAAAGATTGCCGCCGCTCAACACCACATTGCCGGCGTCGGTTGCCCAGGCAATATTGTCGACTCGAATATTGCCTCCCGCAACCTCGACCCCATTCCCATTCATCACATTCAGATTGTCGACCTGGAAATATCCCGGCGAAGTGATGGACTGCCAAGCCGTACCCGACACAAACAGGTCATTTACCACCATCGTTGCACCGGCCACATTGTTGATATTGCCGGTAAAAACGGCGACATCGGTAACCGCCAGGTTGCCCGCATTATACAACGATCCAACGCTTATCGCGGTCACATTCAGTCCCGCATAGTTGCTAAGTTGTTGCAATGCCGTAATGCTGTCAATCGCATAGTTGCCGCCGTATAAGCTGAGATGGCCCAAATTGCTGATCGAGGAGGTACTGAAACCATCGGCGATATTGAGCGTCAGACTTTCCGTTCCGGAACTACCCATAAAATCATGAGCCAAAAGTTGCTGCGCCGCAATAACCGCATTATCGTTCACCGTCACCACATTGTCAGCGCTGAAATCCACCACGCCGGAAGCGACAATAGTACCACCAACTCGAATGTCATTGGAATTCACCGTCAAATTAGTCAACGCGGACAAATCGGTCAGCGTTACCGAGGTATTGCCATTGATCAACAGCGAACGGCCGTTACCATTCAACTTGCCGGTAAATCCCACCGATCCATTTTTAGAGGTCACCACCACCGTGTCATTTTCAACCAAGTCAACATTGCCGGCAAAGGTAATGGAACCATTGACGGTCAATCCGGCCAGCTGAATGGCCTCGATGCTTTTCAAAATCAGGCTTCCGTTGGCAATATCAATTTCCAGCGGATCAAGTCGATTGGCGGAAATACCCAGCGTCCCGGAAATATTCGCCGCGCCGTTGACGACATGGGAACCGACGGTCCCGTTCGTAGAAAACCACAAAGTACTACCGGCATAAACCCGAGCCAAATCCACATCATAGGTCCAATCCCAGGATCCGACCGGCAGAGAAACATCATAAAGCGCCAAATCCACGTCACCGGTAAATTCCACCGTCAGCGACGACATATCGCCGACACCATTTCCCACGTCGAATGCCGGTCCGGTCGCAACTCCGGCGGTATAAATCAAACCACCCGTCCTAATCGAACTGGCCCCATTGCCGCGCACCGCCACCACCGCCGCGCTGTTGTTGAACGACAAATTGCCGCCGGATGCCAATACGGCCCGGTTCAACAACAAATTGCCACCCAACTGCACCGTAGTGGTAAAGGAGGAAGTCCCATCCGTCAATGCCAAATCACCGCCGACCTGCAAGGATGAACCGGACATATTGCCAGTCACCGCGGCATCACCGGAAATCACAATATCATTGGCTACCGTCATCGAGCCCACCAACAAAACATCGCCGGTTGCCGTCAGGCTATTGCCGGTTATCGACAAATAGCCGGTCGAATAATCGATCGATCCGACGGTAATATCGGCAGCATAGATATATGCCGGGGAAGTAGAAGCGGTGGAAATAATTGCCCCGTTAACGGTCAAGTTACTACTGTAAAGATAAACCGCATCGTCCCCGGCAAAACCCAAGTTTCCTTTAACCACCAGATTACCGGCATAATATTTCATGCCGCTGCCGCCGATTACCAAGTTGCCGTAACCGCCGCTGAGAACCTTCATCTGCTGAAAGCCGTTGTAGGAATATTGGACCGTACTGGTCGCCGTGGTGCTCGCAATCGTCATATTGGAAACACTGGCGTCCGCCGCTGCAATTACCAGAACACCTTCCACCGTAACACTGCCGGAATACGCCCCGCCGCTGACGATCAACGTTCCACCGGACACAACCGTCATATATTCGACGGTAATCGCCCCGGCTATAACATTGACCGATCCACTGACTACTTTCACCTCGCAACGGCGGCCGACATCCCAGGAAACCGAAAGGTTGACATCCGCGGCGACTTTCGAATCGAAAGAAAAAGTCTGTTCCGGCGCCGTAAAATCATTCGGATGCTCCCCATCCACCGTTGCCCACAGGGACAAGTTATTGGGATCATCATCGGCAGTGCCGTAATAGTAATAAACAATCTCACCTTTTTCATACGCGCCAATGGTGGGAGCCGTAGTGGAACGAGTCCTCCCGCGCTGGTCAACAGTGACCGCCGAATCGTATTTGGCATGACCACAGGCAATACTGCCGCCCTGAACATAAACCGTCAGGGTTATGTTACCCAGGCTGTTGTTGCCGTTGGCGGCCATGGTACCGTCGATCATCAATTCTCCCCAGGAATAATCACCGTTCCCGTAGATGTAATTGTGAATGCCGACAAAAGAACTATCGCAATTGGTCACTCCGACAATGCTGTAGTTACTGGTAATCAGCGGATATCTCATGGCACTGTAATAGTCGTTATGAGACCTGGACGTCACAACGCCTTTAGTCACCGAGATCTGCCAATTCTGCGATAAAATCGAATTCGACAGAACCAGAGAACCGGCCGACTGATAGATGCCGCCGCCATCGTTCAGCAGATAACTGTCCGCACCGGCACTATTATTGGCAATGGTAGAATAGTTGACCGTCAACGTACCGCCGCCGAAAACCGCAATACCGCCGCCGTTGTACCCGGCCATATGATTGCTCACCGTGGTATTGACCAGCGTGACATTCGACGAATCGGAAGAAATACCGCCGCCATGACCGTAAGCCGCATAATTATACCCGATCGATGACTGGGAAATATTCGCTATCACGCCGGAGAAGAAAGCGCCGGCACCATCGCCATTTTCGGTCTTGTTCCCCAACAACATACTGTTGCTGATCGTCACCGTATTTTTGATGGAATAAATACCGCCG
>JAQUZV010000151.1 GCA_028691155.1 Victivallales bacterium | reverse complement strand
ATTTGGAAATCTGCCGCATCTGCGACAGAAAGTCATTAAAGTCGAATTCGTTGCGTTTCAGCTTCTTGAGCTGTTTTTCCGCTTCGGCGCGGTCGATTTCCTCCGCCGCCTTTTCCACCAGACTGACCACGTCGCCCATGCCGAGGATCCGCGACGCCATTCGGTCGGGATAAAAAACCTCCAGCGCCTCGATCTTTTCTCCGACGCCGACGAATTTGATGGGACACCCGGTCACCTTGCGGATGGACAATGCCGCCCCGCCGCGGGCATCGCCGTCGAGTTTGGTCAACACCACCCCGGTCAAACCCAGCGCCTGATGAAAATGTTCCGCCACCGAAACCGCTTCCTGTCCCAACGCCGCATCGGCCACCAGCAGGATTTCATTGGCGCGGGTAACCTGACTAACCCGAACCAGTTCCTGAACCATCGTCTGATCGATCTGGAGCCGGCCGGCAGTGTCGACAATCACCACGTCGTATGATTCGGCAATGGCCTGATCAACCGCCCGGCGGGCAATGGCGGCCACATCGGGATTGTTCCGTTCGGCGAAGACCGGCACCTCGATGTCATGGCCCAATACTTCCAACTGGTCGATGGCCGCCGGACGATAAACGTCGGCCGCCACCAGCAATACTTTCTTCTTATCCTTTTTCAACCGCGCCGCCAGTTTGGCGGCCGAAGTGGTCTTCCCGGAACCGTGCAGACCGACCATCATAATTACCGCCGGCCGCCCCTTCAGGTCGAGCGCCGCTTCACCGCCGCCCATCAGCTCGATCAGGCGGTCGTTGACGATCTTCACCAGTTGCTGTCCCGGAGTAACGCTGCGCAGCACATCCTCGCCCTGACAATCCTGCCGGATCGTATCGACGAATTCCTTGACAATCCGGATATTGACGTCGGCATCGAGCAATGCCAGCCGGATTTCGCGGAGAGTTTCCGTCATATTGGCTTCAGTCAGGCGGGCCTGTCCCCGCAACCGCTTAAAGGTATCCTGTAATCTGTCGGTCAAACTGTCAAACATTATTTTACAACCTCGTCATGCGAAATTCCGGGAATTTCGGTTCCTGTTGATAATTGTTCCGGCGCCGGAACAATCCGGTACCCGTCGGAACAGGCATGAATTTTGTGGTTCATATCGACTTGAGTCATCACTAAAAAAACCGGCTGCCCCAATCATATAATTTATAAAATATTTTTTCCCTTTTTTCTGGCGTTATTTCCCCTTTTCGGGGTTGCAGCCCCGCACCGCAGCGGCCGTATCGAGCCGAAACCGGCCGCGTTTCCCGCGGCTCCGCCGACCCGCATTACCGCCATCCGCCGCCGGGCCCGGTACAAATTCCAGGCTAAATATTCCAACCGCGGTTGATTTAACCGCTTTTTCGGTTTAAATTCAACGTTATCCGATTTATTTCAACCGGAACAAGACGCAAGTCAATATAGCAGATATTTGCCAAACTGGAAATCAAACTGTTAAGAAAAAAGGTGAAAAATGCGTAGTGATATCATGAAAAAGGGCATTGAACGGGCGCCGCACCGTTCATTGATGTTTGCCACCGGACTGACCCCGGCCGATATAGACAAACCTTTCATCGGCGTCTGCAACTCCTATACCAACATCGTTCCCGGTCACTGCCATCTCAAGGCCGTCGGCGAAATCATCTGCGAGGAAATCCGGAAAGCCGGCGCCGTGCCCTATGAATTCAACACCATGGCCATCTGCGACGGCATCGCCATGGGCCATGAAGGAATGAAATATTCCCTGCCCAGCCGCGAACTCATCGCCGATACCGTGGAATCCATGGGCCGCGCCCATCCGTTCGACGCCATGATCTGCATCCCCAACTGCGATAAAATCGTTCCGGGTATGCTGATGGCCGCCATGCGGCTCAACATTCCGACCATCTTCGCTTCCGGCGGCCCCATGGCGGCCGGAAAAACCGCCGACGGCAAGGCGGCGGACCTGATTACCATTTTCGAAGGCATCGGCGCGTTGAAAGCAGGTAAAATCGACGAATCGCAACTGGAAGACCTGGCCTGTTGCAGTTGTCCGACGGCCGGTTCCTGTTCCGGCATGTTCACCGCCAACAGCATGAACTGCCTCTGCGAAGCTCTCGGTCTGGCCCTCCCCGGCAACGGCTCCATCACCGCCGTCGATCCGCGCCGTGAAAATCTCTGGCGCACCGCGGCCCGCAAGATCGTGGCCATGGCGCTGGCCGGCGGCCCGCTGCCCAAAGATATCGCCACCGAAGCCGCGTTTCACAACGCGCTGGTGCTGGACATGGCCATGGGCGGCAGCTCCAATACGGTGCTGCATACATTGGCGGTCGCCAACGAAGCCGGAATTCAGCTCGATCTCAAGAAACTCGACGCCATCAGCCGTTCCACCCCGAACATCTGCAAAGTATCGCCCTCTTCCACTTATCACATGGAAGACGTCGATCAGGCCGGCGGCATCATGACCATCCTCAAGGAAATCAACCGCATGCCAGGCAAACTCGACTTGAGTTGCCTGACCGTGGCCGGCAAGAATATCGGGGAAGTCATTGCCGCGGCCCGCGAACCCGACGGCACCGTCATCCGCAAGCTGGACCACGCCTACAGCAAACAGGGCGGACTGGCCATCCTCTTCGGCAATCTGGCCGAAAACGGCGGCGTCGTCAAAGCCGCCGGAGTTGCGCCGGCCATGATGACCCATCGCGGCCCGGCCGTTATCTTCGAAAGTCAGGAAGACGCCTGCGGCGGCATTCTTGCCGGCAAGGTCAAGGAAGGCGATGTGGTCGTCATCCGCTACGAAGGTCCCAAAGGCGGCCCCGGCATGCAGGAAATGCTGGCCCCGACCAGTTACATCATGGGCCGCGGTTTGGGCGAAAAAGTCGCCCTGATCACCGACGGTCGGTTCAGCGGCGGCACCCGCGGCGCCTGTATCGGGCATATCAGCCCGGAAGCGGCCGCCGGCGGACTGATCGGGCTGATTGAAAACGGCGACATCATTGCCATCGACATTCCCAACCGTTCGCTGACGCTGGAAGTACCGGACGACGTCATCGCCGCCCGCCGTCAGAAGTGGCAACCGCGTACGCCTCAAATCAAAACCGGCTGGCTGGCGCGTTACGCCGCCTTTGCCACCAGTGCCGATACCGGCGGCGTGCTTCGCATCCAATAAGCAGTTATGAGATAAAGGTACGGACGACCGGGGAAGAAAATCCCGGTCGGCCGTTTTTTATTATTACTTCGGCGGCAGCATAAAATTTCCGGTCCCGGAGTCACGCGGCGGAATTATTGTTTCACCGGCTTTCCAGGCAGGCAAAGATACCGGCGGGCAGGACGCGGTCGTCACCGTCCGGAATGGTCATTTCCCCGGAGGTGATGTGAGCCGAACGGGAGAACACGTCTTCCAGCAACCGTTCCAGCACCAGCGGCGAAAAACCCGGCGAATGGCAGCTCAGCAACACGAAATGCGGCTGATCCGTCGCCATAATGGCACGACATGATTCCAGCAACTCGACGGCGCTGTCCTCCAGCTTCCACACTTGTCCCTTCGGACCGCGGCCGAAAGAGGGCGGATCCAGCACAATGCCGTGATAACGGTTGCCGCGGCGCCGTTCCCGTTCCACAAATTTCATCACGTCGTCGGCAATCCAACGGATGGTATCCGGCACCTGAGCGTTAAGCTGCTGATTTTCCCGTCCCCAGTCGTTCATGCCCCGGGCGGCGTCGAGATGGCAGACCTCCGCCCCGGCGGCCGCCATCGCCATGGAGGCAATGCCGGAATAGGCAAATAAATTAAGCGTCCGGCACGGCGAGGCCATACTCCGGATTTTTTTCTGCAGCCAATCCCAGTTGTGGTACTGTTCGGCAAAAAAGCCCAGATGGCCGAATCCGGTCGGTTTTACTTTCAGGGTAAATCCGCCCCATTCGACCAGCCAGCTTTCCGGCACCCGGCGATTGAACCATGCCCAGGTGCCGCCGCCGCTGGAATCGCGCTCGAAAATCCCATAGGCCCGCTCCCATTCCGCCGCAGGCAGCATCGGTTTCCAGGCCGCGTTGAGCGCGGGACGGATCAGGCGAAAATCGCCGACCTGTTCGAGTTTTTTGCGGTTACCGGTATCGAGAAGGCGATAATTACTCATAAAATTTCATCTCTTTCTTCATTGCGGTTGCGGCGGCTGATACTTTCCTTCGGCATCGAAAACGATCCGCCCGCGCGAAACCGTCAGTCTCGCTTCATTGGTCTTTTGATAAAAGAAAGAAATATCGGCCCGCTTGCCCGGACGCAGCAGACCGCGGTCATCCAGATCCAGCGACAACGCCGGATTGATGGTCACACAGGCTGCCGCCTCATTGTTGTTCAGATGCGAATAGTTTTTCAAACACTGCCACCCCTTGGCCAGATTGAGGGTCGTCCCGGCCAGAGTGCCGTCCGCCGTGGTGGCCAGCCCGCCATGAACTTCGATCTCGGACAGCCCCAGATGGTAATGCCCGTCACGCAGGTCGGCCCCCTGCACACAGTCGCTGATGCCGATCAGCTTGTCCTTGGGTTTGGCGCGACAGGCCAGATCAAGCATTCGGGGATGGAGCAGATAGGAACCGTCCAGAATCATTTCGATGGTGATGCGGTCGTCGGTCAGCGCCACCGCCCCCAGCGAGGCATTGCGCTGGTGCAGCGGCGGCATGCCGTTGTACAAATGGGTACAGCGCCGCGCTCCGGCATCCACCGCCCGCAGAATATCCTGTTCCCCGGCGATGCTGTGCCCCATGGCCGGATGGATATGGTTTTCCAGCAGCAACTCAATAAATTTCACGGCATTTTCCAGTTCCGGCGCAAAGGTCACCACTTTCAGTTTACCCTTCCCGGCCGCGATAATTTCCCGGGCCAGCCCCAAATCGATATCGCGAATGTCTTCAACCCGTTGCGAACCGTGCTTCAACCGGTTGATGAACGGGCCCTCGATATGAATGCCCACCGGCTCCGCCCCGGGATAGTCCGGACGCGACAGCATCGTGGTCAGAATGTCGAGATTGGAGAGAATTTTTTCCGGCGGCGCGGAAATCACCGTCGGCACAAACGAAGTCACCCCGTGGCGGGCTAGCACTTTGCACATCTCATTGATATCGACGCCGTCGGCGGAGGCCGCGCAGGAGTCGAAGCCGCCCGAACCGTGGATGTGCGAATCGACGAATCCCGGCGTGGCATAACAGTCCGGCAGCTCGATCACTTCCAGGCCCGGTTCGCGGACAAATCCCGAATCGCCACCGATGGCCAGAATTTTCTCGCCCTGGGTCAAAATGGCGCCATTGCCGATCCGCTGATGCGGGGTCAGGCAATAACCGGTAATAAAAAGCTTGCGATTTTTCCGATTATTCATCAACTTCTCCGAAAAACAGGTTCGAGGAATAATATGGAACCTTTTAAGCGGAAATCAATCCGACGGAAGGCAAAGAACCCGAAAATAGCGGTTTTGCCCCTCTCGTCACCGCCATCATCCCCGTCCCCCGGACCGCCGCGGACGCAACGGCAACCCGGCGCTATTTGAAAATCACCGTCCGGTTGTTGGACACGATAATGCGGTTTTCCAGATGGTAACGCACCGCCCGCGCCAACACCAGCCGTTCGACATCCTTACCGATCCGCTTCAAATCGTCCGGGGTGTTTTCGTGCGTGATGGGCACCACATCCTGAGCGATAATCGGACCGCGATCGAGATCGGCCGTGGCATAATGCGCCGTGGCGCCGATCATTTTCACTCCGCGTTCGTAAGCACGGCGATAGGGATCGCTCCCCTCGAACGCCGGCAGAAACGCATGATGAATATTGATGATCCGCTGCGGAAACATATTGATGAATTCCGCGGAAAGTATCTGCATGTAACGCGCCATAATCACCAGATCGATATGGTGGTGCTGCAACAGGGCCACCAC
>JAQUZV010000150.1:5443-5932 GCA_028691155.1 Victivallales bacterium | reverse complement strand
CCGATCCTGCGGCGTCAGGGGAAACGGCCGGCCCGGCAACGGCGCCACCCGGCCGGCAATCCGATCCTGAAGCAAATGCCGCAACACTTCACCGCCGGGTGCCTCGGGCCAATAACCGCCATAATGCTGCAACATTTGTGTCAGATCATCATGATATCGACACCAATCGCCGCTACGGATAAAGTCCAGAAAAATCTCGTCATAACGCGCCCGGGCCATCAGCGCCAGGGCCAACCGCAACATCTTGCCGACATCATTGCCGGCCAGAATTGACGTCGCCATATCGTCCGCCGTCTTTCCCGATCCCGTCGCGTAAAACTGTGCCGCCTGCATCAGCAGTCCGGCCTGTAACTTAAGTTTCCACCCTTGATCCGGACAATCCGGCAACTGATCCAGCATCGCCGTGACTCGTTCCGGCACTTCATCGCCTTCCAGCATTTCCCAACTGCCGAACAATATACCTTTATAAGACAACGACCACGAATTTAT
>JAQUZV010000150.1:0-5433 GCA_028691155.1 Victivallales bacterium | reverse complement strand
CTTTTCAGGACCAATGATTGCGACAAAATCTTTTTCGCCGTATCACACCTGCGCCCCGGTAGATAAATACGGCATTTCATCAACCCGCCCAAAAAACAGTCGGCCACATGTTCCAACGGATTTTCCTTAATCCAACTGATGACATCCCGGCCATAAGAATAATCATGATCCAGTTTAACCAAGGCCGGACGGTAGCCCGGCGGCACCCGCGGCAGCCCCAACTGGAATAATTTTTCAAACCCGGCCCGATATTTGCTTTGCGGCGAAGCGGCGACCGGATTATTCTTCCCCGCCGTACCGAATGTCGGCCACAATATCCCCGCCAGGCAGCCCAACAGCGCCCCCGTCGATCCGAATTTCATCCCCCATTCCCCCCGGTAGTATATTGTGTCGACATCTATCCCTGTCCGGATATAACCTCGCCCAGGAAAATTTGCAACCCGCAGAACCGCCGGGGCGGAAAAATATCCCGTAAAATTTTATCGTGGCCGTAGCCGCCGCAGGTTACCCTTACTCCCAGGATTGACAAATGGCAATGTTGCGGTCATGTTCCGGCAATTTGCCCGGCCTATATTCCGGTTGTAAATGGCAATAAACGGGAGAGAACCAATGTTGTTCGAAGAAAAATCGCGGCGGAAAATATGGTGGTCATGGTTGCTCATTATCTTACTCCTATATCTGCTGCCGCTGGGGATACGTCCCCTGGTAACGCCCGATGAAACCCGTTACGCGGAAATTCCCCGGGAAATGACGGCGTATCACGACTGGATGGTGCCGCATCTCGGCGGACTGCGTTATTTTGAAAAACCGATTCTGGGCTACTGGCTCGGCGCCCTGTCCCAAACCGTTTGCGGCGCCAACAATTTTGCCGTCCGCCTGCCCTCGGCGCTGGCCACGATAGCAGCCGCGCTGCTGCTCTGGGCCGTCACCGCAAAATTCCGCCGCCGGGAAACGGCAACTTTGACCATGATGATATTTACGTCCTGTGCGCTGGTGTATTTCGTCGGCACGTTCGCGGTTCTCGACGCCCCCGTGTCACTTTTCGTTACCGGTGCGCTGCTGGCGTTTTATCTGGCCTACCGGGCCGATTCGCGACCCCGGGCCCGATTATGGCTGTCGCTCATGGGAGTAAGCTGCGGACTGGCCTTTCTGACCAAAGGCTTTATCGCCATGGCCATCCCGGCCCTCGTCATCGGGCCGTTCATGTTCTGGGAGAAACGCGGCAAAGACCTGCTGCGGCTGCCGTGGCTGCCGCTGTTGACCGCCGGACTGGTTATCCTGCCCTGGTCAATCGCCATACATCGGGGCGATCCCGATTTCTGGCGCTATTTTATCGTGGTCGAACACTGGAACCGCTTCTTTGCCCACGATTCGGCCCAACATCCGGCGCCGTGCTGGTATTTCATCCCGATAATTATCGGCGGCGCCATGCCGTGGACCCTGCTCGTGCCGGGCATCATGACCCAACTCAAAAGAGAATTGCCGGTCGACAGTTTTACGCGCTACTGCTGGTGCTGGTTGATCTTCCCTTTTCTGTTTTTCTCGATTTCAAGCGGCAAACTCGGCACTTACATTCTGCCGTGCTTCCCGGCCGTGGCCGTGCTGATCGCCGGTGGCCTCGAAACGTATTTCGCCCAGCCCGATCACCGGATATTCAACCGGACCAGCCGGGTTACCGCCATTATTTGTTTTATCGCCCTGAGCCTGCTGCTTGCTTCCCAACTGGCGGCCGCATGGAATATCAGCCCGGCCGTAATCTCCCGCCTATGCCATAAAAAAGTCACCACCGTCGCCATCTACGGCGCCGACGAAAGTTGGAAATGGCTGACAACGGCGGGAATTTTGGCCATTTGGGGTTATAGTATGTTAAGAGCGGCCCGCAGTATCGACGGCGGCCGCAAGATACGGTGGTTCTGTCTGGGACCGTTGCTGGTATTTTTACTGGCCCATCCCCTGTGTCCGGGACTGGTACTGACCCGAAAAGCGCCGGGCGCGTTTCTGACCCGGGTGGCGGATAAGATTCGGCCGGATGACATCGTGGTCGCCGACAACCGCCTGTTCGCCGCGGCAAGCTGGTACTGGCGGCGAAATGACCTGTTGGTATATCGTAAGGGTGGAGAATTGCAGTACGGCCTGAACAAGCCGCAGGCCAGAAAACGGTTTCTGAGTGAAGAAGCCTTCGTTAAGCTGGTAAAAGACCCGACCCGCCGCCGCCGGGTGGTTCTGGTACTGAATTCCGGCCATCGGCCGCGGAACGCGCCGGCGCCGCAGAACATAATCGACGATCCGGACCGGAAACACATCCGGTTCGCCGTCTATAACGCAAACGGGATGCAACCATGAAAATATTGCTGATTGAAGACGACCAACGCACCGCGGCGTTCATTATCAAAGGTCTGAAGCAGGAGGGCTATACGCCGGAACATGCCGCGGACGGCGTCGACGGACTGTTTCGCGCCGCCACCGAGGATTACGACCTGCTTATCATCGATATCATGCTGCCGCAACTGGACGGACTCAGCGTCATCGCCGAACTGCGGCGGAAAAAGATCACCACGCCGATCATCGTGCTCAGCGCCCGCAGCTCGGTCGAAGACCGTATTACCGGCCTGCAGCAGGGAGGCGACGACTATCTGGTCAAACCCTTTGCGTTTTCCGAACTCCTCGCCCGCATTCAGGCGCTGATCCGGCGTACCCACGCCATCGCCGAACCCACCACGCTGGCGGTGGGAGACCTCCGTATCGACCTGCTCGGCCACAAGGTGTTCCGGGGCCAAGACCGCATCGACATCCAGCCGCTGGAATACGCCCTGCTGGAATATCTGATGCGCCATGCCGGACGCGTGGTATCCAAAACCATGATTATGGAACATGTCTGGGAATACAATTTCGACCCCCAGACCAATATCGTCGAAACCCGCATCTGCCGGTTGCGCGATAAGATCGATCGTCCCTACTCCACGCAGCTCATCCATACCGTCAGAGGTTTCGGCTATGTTCTGGAAGAAAGACATCCGCATCATCAGAACGGTTAAATTCCGCACCGCACGCTGGTATGCCCTGCTGTTCGCGGCCTCGTCGATGTTGCTGTTTCTGGGCATCTATCACCTGCTGAAGGCGAGCATGACCGCGGCGGTGGACCGACAGTTGACGACGCTGTCGCGGCAGCTCGAAGACTGCTACGTCAACGGCGAAGCCGACAATATCGCCCCCCCGGACAGTGTCGCCATTCCGGCGCAAATCAAAGCCGCCGCCGCCGCCCGGGTGAAAGGACTGGTCATCAGAGACGCCTGGCGCGAACGCAATGAACATCGGTGTTGGTACGAGATCGTCGGTACGGCAGGGAAAAAAAGTTATGATATTGCCATTTCCTCCGACGGCAAGGTGTTGGAAGTCGAGGAACGGATACCGGAAAATCGCCTCCGCCAGCTGGAACGCAAATTCAATCGCGAAGTCTATTATCAGGGCGTCAACCGGATCTTTTTCCGGCTGCTGGCTCCCAACGGCACGGTTCTGGCGCAATCGGACGGCCGTTCCTGGATCAAGCTGGCCCGGGAACGGAAAGATTACCGGCGGCGGTTGCCTTTCGACCAGGCGGTTACGGTGACCGTGCCCAGCCGGTCGGCGCTGAGGATTTACGAACATCGGCTGTTCGACGGCAATATTCTAGAAACCGCGGTAAATCTTCGTTACAACGAAACCATCCTGCACAGCTATTGGTCGGTTTTTGCCGTTTTCAGCAGCATATTGCTGCTGTTAAGCGCGGCCATCGGCTGGCTCCTCGCCGCCAAAACCATGAAGGGCGTGGAACGGGTCAGCATGGCCGCCGCGGCGATCGGCAACGGCAATTTGAGCCGCCGAGTCGAATCCGGCGACGAAGGCGAAGAAATCGACGAACTGGTGACCGCCTTCAACCATATGCTGGCCCAAATCGAAAAACTGATTTTCGATCTCAAAGAAGTGTCGGACAACGTGGCGCACGACCTGCGCACCCCCCTGACCCGCATCCGGGGCATTATCGAAACCACGGTCCACGGCAACCCGACCACCGCCGATTATCAACTGATGTCGGGTGAAATCGTCGAAGAATGCGACCGGCTGATCGGCATTATCAATATCATGCTGGAAATCACCCGTACCGATTCCGGTACCGCCCAACTCCATATCGCCCCGCTCGATCTGACGTTGCTGGCCCGTCAGGCCTACAATCTCTTTCTGCCGTTGGCGGAAAGCAAGCAGATCGATTTTACCCTGAATCTCGACGTCGACCGCTGTCCGATCAACGGCGACCGCAGCCGGTTGCAGCGCATGGTGGCCAATCTGCTCGACAACGCCATCAAGTATAGCGCCGCCGGCGGCAAAGTCACGCTCGAAGTCGGCGTCTCCGGAACCCAGGCCCGGATCATCGTCAATGACAACGGCTGCGGCATCGGCACGGCGGATCAGGTGCGCGTTTTCGACCGCTTCTTCCGTTGTGACAGCAGCCGTTCTCAACCTGGCAACGGCCTGGGACTCAGCCTGGTGCAGGCTATTGTCAAAGCTCACCACGGCACCATTGCCCTGCACAGCAAGCCGGGCCGCGGAAGCCGCTTCGAACTGACTTTTCCACTTGCACCATGAGATTTTTCTCCAACATTGCCGGATGGTAATTTTGCGGCCATGCCGCCGCAATCTGCCGGGGGTATAATCAAGGTAAACCCCCAGCAAAGGAGATTGCCATGAAAAAGTTCAGTAAGTCAATTGTCGTTGCCGTTCTGGTCCTTTTCGCCCTGGCCGTACTGCCGGTCTATGGCGGTGACGACCACGACGGAGAAACCATCATTCCCGTCGCTTCGGTTCCGCTCCAGGTGAGAAAAGCCGTGGAGCAGGCGGTCCCCGGCATCGAATTCGTCGGCGCGGAAAGAGAAAAATACGAGGGCGCCATGGTGTATGAATTGCAAGGTCTGGCCGGCAACAAATTTTATGAACTCAAAATTGCCGCCGACGGCAAAGTGCTGCAAACCAGGGAGGGACTGGATGACGCGGACAACGAGGATGAAGATATCAGCCTCGCCCAGGTTCCGGCCGGAGTGAAATCAGCACTGACGGACGCGATTCCCGGTCTCGAACTGTCGGAGGCGGAGATCAGGAAAGAAGGCAGTCTCACCATCTATGAACTTACCGGCACTGCCGGGGATTACGACTACGAAGTTCAAATAACCGGAACGGGAAAAATTCTGCATCTGGAACAGGAAAAACCCAATGTCTTCATCCGGTTTTTCCGCCTCCTCTTTTAACCCCTCCGCCCCCCCTCGGCTCCCGCGATTGCGGGAGCCGATTCGACAACCCCAGACAAGGAATAATAATGATGATGATGACTCCAAATCGCCGCCACCCCACCGCCATCGACCCCTTTCCCGGCAAACTGCCGCTCATTACCGCCGGCTACTGGGT
>JAQUZV010000149.1 GCA_028691155.1 Victivallales bacterium | reverse complement strand
TCAGAAGCAGAAGCGGCATCGGCACCAACGCGATGTCCGCCATGCCGGAGGAGAGAAAGTTTATCTGCCGCGCTCGGGCGGGGACCGACCGCGCCGTAACAACGTTGCCATTCAGGATAAATCTGCTGGTATTATTGGTGCTTGAAAATCAATATCAGTCAAATCGCCATACGGTAAAAGGGGAGACGATGGGGAAGAGAATTGGACTATGCCTGATCTTGGGGATGGCACTGGTGATGTTGTCGGGTTGCGAAATGCCTTTTGGACGCTATCGGCCGACGCCATTGAAAAAAATGAAGAAACCGGATCCGGTTGAAAGTTATCAGCAGCTTGAAGCTCTCTTCCGGAAATATGGTGGCCATCTCGCCGGACCGGAAGATAAAACGGTCAAATGGAAGGATACTCAACTTTACCGGATTTATGAGTTCAAACATCATACCGTTGCCATCTTTCCCTTCAACTGGAATGAGCAGTGCTTTGATATGTTTCTCATTGCCGGACATTTGAAAAAGTATGACAATTTACTGGAAGATATTGGTTTTACCTACGGATATGATGAGGAATTGTCCTGTGTTTATTTCAGCAATGAGACTTTTAACCTCAATCAATTTCCTTCTTCCTGGCACATTGGCTTCGGCAAGGCCTTTTTGATGATGGGAGAGCCATTGATCGATAAAATAAAAAGATCATCTAGAATAGAAGGAATAAAACGGAAAATAATAAAGAAAAATCCGGATAAAGCAGTAGCAATGTCCTATGAATGCATAAATGTATATTCTAATCCCGAAATCGATATATCAATAAGAGCATTTGATGGCAAGGCGTTCTGGATGCAGTTTTCGGTTCGTAGCGTTCCCCGTCTCTTCGATTATAGCATATGTCATTATAGCCTTAAGGTAATCGCGGCAGGTGAATTTAAGATTCCGGTGGAGAAACCGGTTAAAAGCACTGCCGTTATCCCAGACGATAAAAAATAACCGCCCTCGGCCGGGATGTGGCGTCGTCCCCGATCTATCCGGCGATGATACCGTTCCGTCCGTCCCGCCGCAACATACGCCACCGCCGGCTCCCGATCGCTCCCGAAAGCCGATGGTCATTGCGGCGGTTCTCCAGGACGAGGCAGCAGGACGGTAAAGGCATTTTCAGCGTTCATCCCGCCGGGGTCACGTCCGTCACGGTCAAGGAGATAAAGCCGGAAACCATACCGGGTTGTCACCTTGTTTCCGGGGCTATTGACTTCAAGGTCGCCATGCTCGTAAATCACCGGTAAATGACGTAGCGAGCCCTGCGTTCGGGGCAGAAAAGACAACGCATCGGGCAGACCACCATGTTTTCGGCGATATTGTTCCACCTGCCCCGCCATCAGCGCCAAACGCTGGAAATCCTCGCCGGCCGCGATCTTGAAATAACAGTTGTCCAGCGCCGGCAACAACATGGCGGACAATAGGAAAAAGTTGTTTCCGAGCGCGGTCTCATCCAATTTAAGACGATTGCCTTCCTCTGCCGTCAAATTGTGCGCCGGCAACAGTTGCAGGAATTCGAGGCATTTACGCAAAAAGAAACGGTAATCGCGCTGTAAATGGATCGTGGTCGCCGGCGGCAGGTATTTTTGACCGGCCACCACCACGCCCCCGGCCAGCTCCAAAAGATATTCATGACCGGATGATTTGAATTGAGCCGCAGTGATATAGCGGTAAACACTGTGAAACGCGGTGACTTCGTCGCCGATGGCGGCCGCCATGCTCTTGTTCCAGTCGACCTCCGGACCCACCAACTGTTGCCATGCCGCCGGCGAGAATTTCCCCGTGGCCAACGGATAGGCCAACGCCTGCAACCGCATTCGTTCCACCGCCATGCCGACCAACGGTGAAATCAAAGCAAAATCGGCCCGGCACCAATCACGCACCTGTTCCAGTTCGGCATTGCGCCGCCGAACCATAACCGGATCGGAAGCATGTGCGATCAGATCGCAGCTCAAATAAACCGCC
The DNA here is from genome assembly GCA_028691155.1 of Victivallales bacterium. Classification (GTDB taxonomy): domain Bacteria; phylum Verrucomicrobiota; class Lentisphaeria; order Victivallales; family SZUA-371; genus SZUA-371. The sequence continues at coordinate 3,965 of JAQUZV010000149.1, read as the reverse complement.
AGACGGCGCCAGGCACCCAGCTCCAGCATGGTAACCTGAAACGTGATAACGGCTTGCGGATGGCCGACCGCCTGAACCGGCAACGTTAAAAAAGAAGTCGCCGCCGAAAGGAACTCCGGATAACTGCGTTGGAATGCCGCCGCCTGATGCCGATAATAAGTCACCGGCTGAGCCGGGAGCCAGGACAAGATATCGGCGTCATTGTTACCCCGTTTCCCGGGTCTTGTCGCAATCAGCGTACGCAACGGTTCGGCCTCGCAAGACAGCCCCTGTCGTTGCCGGTTCCAGAAGTCCGACAGTTCCAGCGTATGTCCCGCCAGAATGGCAATGGCGGCACGGTCGCGGCACAAATCGCGTTCCAGATTCAAGGAATAAGCATACATCCCCGTCAGATAGAGCCCTGTTGCCGCCAGCGGCCAGAGATAACGCCATTGCCGCCGTCGCCGTTCTTTCCAGCCGGCAATTGCCGCCAGCAATATCAGGATACCGCCCCAAATCATGCCCCACACGGCACAGGGAGGAATTTCATGCTGCCGCCACAGCACCGGAATCCACAGCAACAAACTGAGGACACTCAAAATCGCGCCCCACCACTGTTGGCGCCGGAGCATCAGCGGCGCCAGCACCAACCCGCCCAACGGGAATAAAAGAGCAACCGCACCGGCCGGATTGCGCCACCATCGGGAAGACGTACAACTCCGTACCATCCCGCCATAGGCAAACCCCAATACCAGAACCCCGTAAAGATAAAGCGGCAGCACCAGCGATGTCAGAGGCATCAGAAAGGCAATAACAGTACCCGGAAAATTCATTGTAATCGACAGTGAGACCACCAGCAAAAAACAGCACCACGTGATTCCGAACCAGGCGGCGTTTACCGCCGACCGCCGTAGAAAAAATTTATAACCGAACCTTTTGCACCGATAATGCTTCAGGCCACCTGTCGTTCCCGCCATAATTGCTCCCCCCCCATTTTTAAGCAATCATATTTTTAATATAGCCTTACCTCTTTGGACCATCAACTCCCGGCCAGGCAAATAGGTGAATCCCATCCCCGGCATGAAAAGCATATTCTCCCGACAACCTCGATCCGAGTCCCAAACACCAGCTTTCGCTCAAGGTCCCGACGCGCACCGATACGCTATCGTTACGGCTTTTCAGGCCGGGGCAGCAGCACGGTAAAGGCATTTTCAGCGTTCCGCCCGCCGGGATCACGTCCGTCCCAATCAAGGAGATAAAGCCGGAAACCATATCTGGTCGTCACCTTGTTGCCGGGGGTATTTACTTCAAGATCGCCATGCTCGTAAATCACCGGCAAATGAGGCGGCGAACCCGGTCGCGTTGGGGGCAGAAAAGACAACGACTCGGGCAAACCACCATGTTTCCGGCGATATTGTTCCACCTCCCCCGCCATCAACGCCACCCGACGGAACTCATCGCTGGCCGCCATCAGAAAACAACACCGGGTTATCGACGAAAATAACACGCTATGCTGCAAGCGAAGATGGTCCTCAAGCGTCCGATACAACGCCGCCGCACGCTGGTAAACGGCCAGCGAAGTTAGCTTTTTGGTCGTCAACAAACGCAGGAACTGGTGAAAATTATTCAGGACATGGCGGTAATTACGCTGGGCGTTAATCCTCACCGCCAGGGGCGGATAATCTTTACGATCCCCTACAATTATCCCCACCATATTCAGGTATAAGGAGTAACATGTCACGTTGAAGTCACCTGATTCATACACGACATCTTCATTTCCGGAAGGCTTGAAATGAATTACATGCCGATAAATACTCTGAAATGTGGTAACTTCGTCGCCAACGGCAGTCACCATCCCCGTGCGCCAGTCGACTTCCGGCCCCACCAACCGCTGCCATTCGGCGGGCGACACCGTCCCCGTGGCCAGTGGATAAGCCAACGCCTGCAACCGCATCCGTTCCATCCTCATGCCGGCCGCTTGGGAAATAAACGCGAGATCGGACCGGTACCAGTCGCGCACCCGCTCCAACTCGGCATTGCGCTGCCTGACTACGGCGAGATCGGAGGCATGCGCGATCAGATCGCAACTCAAATAAACCGCCAGATGATGCCAACCGCTCAATTCCGGCATGAGAACCTCCGTGATAATGTCCGTATGGGGATGACCGACCGTCTGAACCGGCAACGTCAAAAAGGCCTCGGCCGCCGCCATAAACTTCGGATAGCGCCGGAATACCGCCCTCTGATGCCGATAAAAAGCCGTCGGTTGGGCCGGAACCCAGGAGAAAGAATCCCAGTCGGCATCAAGATGAGGCTTGGTCGCGATCAGCGTACGCAGGGGTTCGTCATCATAAGACAGTCCCTGCCGCTGCCGGGCCCAAAAATCCTCCAGTGCCACCGCATGCCCCACCAAATGAGAAATAGCGGCGCGATCACGGTGCAAATCGTGCGCCAGACTCAGGGAGTAAATAAACATCCCCGTCCAGAAGAGCAACATCACCGCCAACGGCCAAAGGTAACGCCATTGCCGAACCGTTTTTTGCTCTCTCCAGCCGGCAATCGCCACCGGCAACGCCAGGATGCCGCCCCAGATCATCCCCCAGGAGACATCAGGAGAAATTTCGTGCCACCACACCAACACCGACAGCAACAGCCCCAGACTGGCGATACTCCAGACCGCGCCCCACCAACATTTGCGCCGGATCATCAGCGGCGCCAGCACCAAACCGCCCAACGGATAAACCAGCGCGACAGCTCCGGCCGGATTGCGCCACCATGCGGCGACGGGACAACGACGCACCATGCGGCGGTAGGCCAAACCGAGGACCACAACGCCGTAAAGATAAAGCAACAGTGCCGTCCCCCCCAAACATATCGGAATCACGCGCGGAACCGATAGAAAATCCGTTCCGACCAAAGGAAGGGTAAACAACAGCAGATATGCCGACAACAAGCTCAGTAAAGCACACCATGTCACCCCGAACCAGGCGCCATTTACCGCCGACCGCCGCAGAAAAAATTTATAGACAAACTTTTTGCGCCGATAATGTTTCAATCCCCCCATTGTTTTCTCTACCATTGCCACCCCCATGTTTTGTTGCCGTGACATATAAACATAATTATCCCGCCGGAATAATCCATTTAAAAATAAAAATTATCCGGTCACCTGCCCCATCCCACGGGAAATAATGTTTCGCGCTATTGATTCTTCGTTTTTCCGGGACGGGACAGCAGCACGGTAAAGGCGTTTTCCGCTTTCAGCCCGCCGGGGTCACGTCCGTCCTGCTCAAGCAGATAAAGGCGGAACCCATACCGGATTACTCCTTTGGTATCGGAATCCCAACGGTCGGAATTCCAGCCGTGAGACCTTGTTTCAGGTCCATTTACTTCAATCTCGCCATGCTCGTAAATCACCGGCAAATAATGCGGCGAATCCTGCAGCGCCGGAGGCAAAAAGGACAACGACTCGGGCAAACCACCGTGTTTCCGGCGATATTGTTCCACCTCCCCCGCCATCAACGCCACCCGACGGAAATTATCAATTGCCGCAATCTGAAAATAGTTCCGGTTCAAAGCGGGGATCGACATGGCCGAGAAAAAGGGAAAATTATATTGGGAGCTCAAACACACCGCCCGCCAATTATCCTGTAACCGATGATAAACATCCAGAGACGTCAAATCCCGGTTCGTCAACAAATGCAGAAACCGCATATAATACCCCATGGCAAAGCGGTAGTCACGCTGGAAGCTGAGCGTCAATACCAGTGGCAGATATTTTTGCCGCAACATTATTTTAATCCGGTCTTTTTCATCTTCGACAATGTTGAACGCCCCGGAAATAACATCCTGATAAAGATTTTGAAAGGAAGTGGCAACATCGCCGACGGTGGTTACCATACTTTTGTTCCAGTCGACTTCCGGTCCCACCAACTGCTGCCATTCGGTTGACGACAGTTTTCCCTTGGCCAGCGGATAAGCCAACGCCT
>JAQUZV010000148.1 GCA_028691155.1 Victivallales bacterium | reverse complement strand
GGTGTCGGGATTGAACTGCTCGAGCTGGAACCGACCCCGAATCAGGCTCTGATCCTGCAAGGTAAGTTGCCTGCCTTCAATCGACCGGGCCTGAAATCCCAGGTCGATCGGAGGACCGGCCGTAAAGGCGCGTCCGCCGGCCACATAGGAAGGGGGAATATCCCGATCCAAATCAATGGTTTCCCGCTTCAGATCGGCCGCCGTCACCGTGGCGGTCAGCGATGCCCAGGCCCGAACCAGCGCTTTGCCGTCCCGAACGATGGCGCCGTCGTTGTAGACGTAGGCGTGTTTCACCGCGCCATGGGCGTCGAGCAGCAACGCGCCGCACTGGCCGCTGAATTCGATGCCGTCGACCGTGAACGGTTTGACCGGCGTTTCCGCATCGAACAGATAATGAATTTCACCGTTGTCGAATTCCAGTTTCAATGCCGTCAGGGCAATGCTGTCGCGCAGCGTAACGATCTTGCTGATGGCCGGTTCGGTATGTCCCTGCGAACCATGCTCAAGTACGGTCACAAAGTTCGAAACCAGACCGGGCTTGTCGGCCGTGCGGCGCCGGATCAGAAACGCAATCCGGTCAATCCCGCTTTTCTGCGTTTGCGGCGGCGGGCAGGAAGTCAGCAACAGTTCGTCGCCGGCACCCACCGGATGAACTTTCAAAAACGCCCCGGACGCCGGATGAATCAACCGGCTGCCGGTGACAGCCGGAAAAGTGAAATAACTGCCGGACGACAATCGACCGCGGCTCACCCCGGTCATAAACTGATACGCCGAACCTTCATAGCCCCAGTAATTCTTGACCGCACCGGTCTTGCCGCGATAAGCGGGATCGTCGTAAAAATAACCGTAGGGAACGTCCGGGCCGGCCAGGGTGCCGCCGTCCTGCGGCGTCAACTTCACATTGGTGACGACCTCCTTGCCGGCACCGTGCAGAATGTAATCGTGGCGCTTACCGCCGGTCACGCGGAACACATCGAGGGTGATGGTCTTGCCCGGTGCCACCTCGTACCACAGCAGCGACCGGCCGTATCTGGTCACCCGCCCCGGATAAGCCCGCAACGCATCCGCCGCCATATGCTTGACCGCCTGCGTCGGGTCGTAGGCCAGCAGTCGCCCGGTACCCGCCTTGTCTTTCTGAGCGCATTCATCGACCACCACGGTATTATGAGTCACCGTGCTGCAATAAAACGGCTGGTAAGTGGGATCGTCATCGGAAGCGCTGTCGGGGTAACCGAAATCCGGCATCAACGGCGCATTTTCCGCGAAAAGTTCGAATCGCAACACATCGCGATGGCGATGGTTGGGGAAATTGGCAAACGAAAACCACAAGGCCGCCGGACGCTTCGGATCGCCGTTCTGGAGTGAAGCCTTACCGTAAGCCGCCAGCAGATTGCTGTGATAACCGAACTGCGGATCGGCCAGTTTTTCCGCCGCCGCCAATTCTTCCGGCGGCAAACGGTCGCGCCAGTTTTTCTGATTGACCAGAAAAAGCAGCATGGCCGCCGTGGTGGGAGTCGGATCGGCGGCAAAAGAATAACGCCGGGTATCCAGGTTGCCGATATTTTCGGGCAGATAGGCTCCGATGTCGCCGCTGTCGCCCGAAGCCGGCAGGAACTTGCCGGCCACCACCAACTTGGCCGGATAGGTGAACAGCCGTCTGGTGGTGGGATAAAGGGACAGATAATCACGCTGTTGCTCCTGCATCGAACGGAAAATCCGGGCCAGAGCATTGAGCCAGCCGGCGTTGTAGTCCGGCGACTCCATCGGCGCGCCGTCGCCGAAGATATTGGCAAAGATGGCGTAATCGACCGCCACCCGGGTATGATGGCTGTACGGGCCCAGATGGGTCAGGTAATCGACCATCTGCTGCGACGTCGGCTGTCCCGGCTCATTTTTCAGCAGGGCGGCGATATCGAGCAGCAAAGCCTGATGCGCACCGTAATTACCGCCGATCTTGTTGTTTTCGGACACAATATCATTGGCCGCCACCCGAAACAGATTTTCGTTGATGTTATGGCGAATTTCCGCCAACGTTTTACCCGCCGCGGCTTCGAGTTCCGGATCGGGCCGGTCGAAAAACGGCAAAAAACGATGATAACAGTTGAACAGGTCCTGCACCCGGAGAGTTTCCCAAATATTGTTCCAGATGCGACCGGTGTATTCGGGGTTGACTTCCTTGGCATAACGCGACTGCCGGTTGTAATTATAGTCGCGATAACGGTTGGCGATGGTGTCGAGCATCAGCAGACCGCGGCGGGCCAGCGCCCGGTCCCCGGTCGCCACGTACCCCTCGGCCAGTTGCCCCATTTGCTCGACCCGGTGCCATAACATCCAGTGATTGTAATAGGCCACAAACCAGAATTTGCCGTCGACGCCGGGCTTTTTCCACCCCCAGCCGTCGTCGACGCATTTGCCCTGCAGCAATGATTTATCTTTGCCGCCGCTGCGAAAATAAGCGGCATAGTCATTATCAGGGAACACGCTACCGCATTCCGGACACTTCACCTGGAACGGTTTTTTTTCGTCGATAATCCAGGAGAACGCGCCGTGTTTGTTGATGGCTTCACCGCAGACGGGGCAGCCGGAACGGTGCACATCGAAAGCGCGCGGAATCTCCGGCGGGGTAATCATAGTACGAAAATCGGCCAGCGGCCGTGCCGCCAGTTCCTTTTGCGCCGCAGTCAGTTCCGCCCCGGCAGCCAACCCGTCCCGGGCGCAGAACAACATTACGGCCCCGACAATAATTGTCCTTAATGGTCTCATCGTCAAATCCTTTCGGTGATTTTTTCCCAAGGGTTATGAAAATTCCTCGACCGAAAGAGAAATAATACTTCACTTCCGGTCCGAACTTTATCCGGTAATTATTTCCCGGCGGAATCGAAAAACGTCAGCGTATCGCCGGGGCCGAGATCGGCCAGCCAGAGGTCGGCCGATTTCTTCGCCCCGACGTTGAAATGCAACGCATCGATCCGAAACGGCCGCACCAACGTGATTTGCCGCTTGCCCTGCCCGGTCATCCGTCCCAGTGCCGTCGTGCCGTCGGCGGCGTAAATCCAGCCGTTCGGACGATAGACGCACAAGGCCGGATTGGGCACCGCCGTCATAGTGCCGGGATTGAATTGCTCAAGCTGAAACCGCCCCCGAATCAGACTCTGATCCTGCAAGGTGAGGGTCTTGCCCTCAATTGACCGGGCCTGGAAGCCCAGATCGATCGGAGGACCGGCGGTAAAGGCGCGCCCGCCGGCCACATAGGCGGACGGAATATCCCGATCCAGAACAACAGTTTCCTGCTTCAGATCGGCCGTCACCACCTTGGCCGTCAACGCGGCCAGGGCCCGGACGATGTCCTTGCCGTCCCGAACGATGGCGCCGCCGTTGTAGACGTAGGCGTGTTTCACCGCGCCGTCGGCGGCGAGCAGCAACGCGCCGCACTGGCCGCTGAATTCGATGCCGTCGGCCGTGAACGGCCGGACCGGCGCTTCCGCATTGAACAGATAGTGAATCTCGCCGTTGTCGAATTCCAGTTTCAGCGCCGTCAAAGCCATACTGTCGCGCAACGTGACGATCTTTGTGATCGCCGAGGCGGCGTTGGCCGCGGAACCGCTTTCGAACACGGTCACGAAATTGGAAGTCAGGCCCGGCTTGTCGGCATCGCGCCGCCGGATCATGAACGCCACCTGATCGATGCCGCTTTTCTGGGTTTTAGGCGGCTGTCCCTGCGCCAGGATCAGTTCATCGCCAGTTCCCACCGGATGAACGGTCAGGGACGCGCCCGGATCGCCATGAATCAGCGGGCTTTGCGTGGTTACCGGAAAGGTCAAAGTGGCGTCACCCGCCAACACGCCCCGCCGGATGTCGGTCAGGAACTGATAGGCCGAACCGACATAGCCCCAATAATTCTTAACCGTACCGGTCTTGCCGCGATACTTCGCATCATCGTAGAAATAACCGTACGGGACCTCTTTCCCGGCCAGGGTGCCGCCGTCCTGCGGCGTCAACTTCACATTGGTGACCACTTCCCTGCCGGTGCCGTGCATGATGTAATCGTGACGCTTGCCGCCGACCACCCGGAACACGTCGAGAGTGATCGTCTTGCCCGGCGCCGCCTCATACCACAACAACGACCGGCCATATTTGGCGACCCGGCCCGGATAGGCCCGCAACGCATCCGCGGCCACATATTTGATTTTCTGTGTCGGATCGTAAGCCAGCAGTCGACCGATGCCAGCCTTGTCGCTCTGGGCGTGCTCATCGACCAACACGGTGTTATGGGTAACGGTATTGCAATAAAACGGCTGGTAAGTGGGGTCGTCGTCGGAAGCACTGTCGGGGTAACCGAAATCCGGCATCAATGGCGCGTTGGCGGCAAAGAGTTCGAAGTGCAGAACATCGCGATGACGATGATTGGGATAGTTGCCGAAAACCAACCACAATGCCGCCGGATGCTTCGGATCGCCGTTCTGGAGCGAAGCCTTACCATAAGCCGCCAGCAGGTTGTTGCGGTAACCGAACTGCGGATCGGCCAGTTTTTCCGCCGCCGCCAGTTCCGCCGCCGGAATCCGCTGACGCTGCTTCGGATCCTGTTCCGCCAGAAAACAAAGCAACGCGGCCGTGGTCGGATTGGGATTGGTGGCAAAAGAGTAACGTAAGGTATCGACGTCTCCGAGCGTCATCAACGACTGGGCGCCGATTTTGCCGCTGTCACCGGAAGAGGAGATAAATTTACCGGCCACCACCAGTTTGGCCGGATAAGTAAAAAAGCGCCGCGTAGTCGGATAGCGCCGGGAATAATCGATGCCGTAATTATTCATGGCCCGGAAGATTTTGGTAAAAGAGTTGAGCCAGCCGGAATTGTAACCGGGCGACTCCATCGGCGCGCCATCGCCGAAAATATTGGCGAAAATGGCATAATCGATCGCCACCCGGGTCGGATGATTGTACGGACCGAGCTGAGTCAGGTAATCGACCATCTGCAACGAACTGGGTTGACCGGGTTCGTTCCTCAACAGCGCGGCAATGTCCAGCAAGACCGCCTGATGGGCGCCGTAGTTGCCGCCGATTTTGTTGTTTTCGGTCACCAGATCGTGGGCCGAAACCCGAAACAGATTTTCATTGATGTTATGGCGGATTTCCGCCAACGTCTTGCCCGCCGCCGCTTCGAGTTCCGGGTCGGGCTGCGCGAAAAAGGGCAGCAACCGGTTGTAACAGTTAATCATATCCTGCATCCGAAGCGTTTCCCATTCGGTATTCCAGATGCGGCCGTTGTATTTGGAATCAACCTCCAAAGCATAACGTGACTGCGTATGGTAATCGTAATCGCGATAACGGTTGGCAATGGTGTCGAGCATCAGCAGGGCGCGGCGGGCCAACGCCCGGTCTCCGGTGGCGGCATAGCCCTGGGACATATCGATCATCTGCATGATCCGCCGTCCGAACATCCAGTGGTTGTAGTAGGCCACAAACCAGAATTTACCGTCGACGCCGGGCTTCTTCCAGCCCCAGCCATTGTCGACATACTTGCCTTTCAGCAATGATTTGTCTTTGCCGCCGCCACGGAAATAGGCGGCATAGTCGTTATCCGGAAACACGCTGCCGCATTCCGGACACTTCACCTGAAACGGTTTTTTCTCGTCGATAATCCAAGCATAAAAACCGTGTTTTTTGATCGCTTCGCCGCATACGGGACAGCCGGAACGATGCACATCGAAGGCACGGGGAATTTCCGGCGGGGTAATCATGGTACGAAAATCGGCCAGCGGCCGTGACGCCAGTTCCTTTTGCGTCGTCGTCAACTCCGCCCCGGCGGCCAACCCGACCCGGACGCAGAATAACATTACGACACCGACAACAATCGAACCTAATGGTTTCATGGCAAATTCCTTCCGGTAATTTTTTCCAGAGGTTATAAAAATTTCCAGCCGGACCAATGGTTGTCCTGCTCCTGCGGATCATTGCCCCGGCCG
>JAQUZV010000147.1 GCA_028691155.1 Victivallales bacterium | reverse complement strand
GGCGCCAATCCCGACCTGACCGGACCGACCGAGAAAGGGATTATTCCGGCCACCGGAGCCCTGATTGCCCCGATTGAAATGGCGGCCGGGTGTCGGGCCTATTTTCTCGGCAAACCCAATCCGTTGATGATGCGCCGGGCGGTCAAGCAACTGCGTTGCCGCTGTCGCGACGCGGTGATCATCGGGGATCGTATGGATACCGATATTGTCGCCGGGCTGGAGTCGGAAGTCGACACCGTACTGGTGCTGAGCGGGGTCACCTCCCTGGCCATGCTGGACAAATTTCCCTATCAACCCAATTATATCTACAGCGGCCTCGACGAACTGGTCGCCAGACTGAAGGAATCCTGACGCCGAATCACAAAGGGGGGTAATGATGGAATGGATAAAAAACGGCGACGCCACCGGCGGCGTACCGCTGCAATCGTGGTGTGAACCGATCGAACCGGGCGCGCTGCAACAGGCTATTAACCTGACCCGCCATCCGGCGGTTTTTCATCATGTGGCGCTGATGCCCGACTGTCATGTCGGTTACGGCATGCCCATCGGCGGGGTGATTGCCTGTGCCGATGCGGTTATTCCCAACGCGGTCGGAGTCGATATCGGCTGCGGTATGGCGGCGGTACAGACCGATCTCCCGGTAACGGCGGCGGCCGATTCCGATCTGATCCGCAATCTGCTCCGGGCGGTCAAACAGCGGGTGCCGGTGGGGGAGGGTCATTCGCACCGCCACGAACAGGATTGGAGCGGGTTTCAGAACTTTGCCGAGCGTTTCGGGGTAACGGAAAAAGAACTTGCGTCCGGACGGTTGCCGTGGCTCGATCTCCGGTCGTGGACGCTGGACCGCGCCAATCTCGGCTCCCTCGGCGGCGGCAACCATTTTATGGAATTGCAGGCCGGCGATGACGGTCGGCTTTGGCTGATGCTGCATTCCGGATCGCGCAATCTCGGCGCCAGAATTGCGGCCTGGTTTCATCGCCGGGCCATCGAACTCGATGCCGACATGGCGGTGGCGCTGCCGTCCCGTGATCTGGCATTCCTGCCGGCGGCGGCCGAATTGGGGCGGCAATACATCCAGGCGATGACCTATGCGCTGGAATACGCCCGGGAAAACCGCCGCCGCATGATGGCGGTGTTTAAGGAAGAATTTACCCGGATATTTCCGGCGGCGGTATTTACCGCCGAAGTCAATATTCATCACAATTATGCGGCGCTGGAAGAGCATTTCGGCCGGGAGGTATGGGTGCACCGCAAGGGGGCGACTTCCGCCCGGGCCGGAGAGTCCGGCATTATTCCCGGCAGCATGGGAACCGCATCGTATCTGGTGCGGGGGAAGGGGAACCCGGAGTCGTTTCAGTCGTGTTCGCATGGGGCGGGACGGCGTCTCGGCCGTCGTGCGGCGTGTGAAAATTTATCCGTCCAGCAGTGCGATCGGGCCATGGAGGGCGTCGTTTTCGAGCGTTGGCACCATTATCGGGGCCATGGCGACCGCCATTCGCATCTGCTCGATTTGAGTGAAGCCCCGCCGGCATACAAAGATATCGATCGGGTTATTCGTGCCGAACTGGATTTGATTGTGCCGGCAGTGAAGCTGCGTCCGTTGGGTGTTATCAAGGGCTAGTGCCGTGGCGTGGAGAACCGGAAAAACCCGGGAAACGCCACGAAGCCGCAGCAAGATGCGGGTCCGGTTTTCCGGCTAAGCGCCTTTGGGCAGGCCTTTAGGACGGAATCCGGTTTTGACGGACCGGGCAAACAACAGATAATGTTCGCAGCATAACCGGCTGAGGAACGAAGGGTGGCCCAACCAGACTTTACGCCGTTCCCATTGCGCGATTTCCGCCGCGGCAAGAGGGGACTCGGTCCGATGGTATTCGCCCTGACGCCGGAACCGCAGTTTCAGGTCGTGGACATCATGACCGTTGACTTGGAAAATTCGGTTTTTCCCCAGGATTTCCAGTCCGTATTGTTGTGGGGCGCGACTGAATGCGGTTCCCGCGAACAGGACAAAGGCGCTGGCGGTCATGCTGTCGATATGCGGATAGGCGCGATCGAGGAAGGCGAACGTCTCGTCCAACGCGGCCGCATCACTGCCGGGCGCGCCGAAGATCATCATCAGCAGATTGGAAATTCCGGCCTCGGCGGCATGGCGGATCACCTGCAGCGACGTGGTTGCGTCGGTGCCCTTGTTCATAATATCGAGCAGGCGTTGCGAACCGCTTTCCATCCCCCAGCTGATCCAGCAGCAACCGGCTGCTGCGGCTTTGTGCAGCAGTTCCGGCGTATAGTCGCCGACGGTGCGGGCCATGATGTGAAATTGACATGACAATCCTGCCGCGATGATGGTATCGCTCAGCGAGTTCAGGAAGGAGGGATCGACGTACTGGTCGGCAAAATAAAAGTGACGGCAGCCGGTGGTCTGTTGCCGCAGCGTCATTTCGGCGGCCACGGCGGCGGCGGTGCGTTCCCGATACGGACCGAAAGAGTTGTTGTGGGTGCAGAAGCGACAGCGCCGCCATTTACAGCCGCGTCCGCCGAGCATCGGCATCACCGGCACGGGATTGAAATATTGCCGCAGGGGAAAGTGACTGAAATCTGGCGGCGGCAGTTCACCGAGGTTACTAACGAATTGCCGGCGGCCGGAAGCGGCAATAACTTCTTTCCGCTCGCGATAATGGCAACCGGGAATGGCGGCGACGGGGGCGCCGCCGAGCCAGGCGGCAAAAGGAATTTCGCCTTCGCCGGTCATGACGACATCGACAAACGGGAACGCCGTCATCAGTTCCACCGGATCGAGGCCGGACATGGCGGCCCCGCCGAACAGAAGTTGCCGGTCATAGCCGCAAACCCGGCGAAGATATTTGGCCAGGGCCAGCGCAAAGGACAATTGATCGAGATACATGATGGAAAAGGCCACGGTTTCCGGTTCTCCGGCATTGAGGCGATAGGCCTGGCGCAGCAACATGGGGGTCAAGGCGGCGTCGAGTTCGTCGTGTTCGAGATAGTTCCGGGCCAACCTCTCCAATTGGTCGATTTGGTAACGGCCGTCGTTCAGAGGAAGCATTTGAGTCGAATATTGCTGTGGTTGGAGAAAAATTGCCAAGGGCGAATGGCAGAAATTCCGCATGGCTTGGAGTTGCCGGTTGGTATCGCACAGGTGGTTCCACAGTTCGGCGTTGGCGTCGAAGAGTCCGATTTCGTGTCCGTAGTAAGCGGCGGTGGCGGCAAGGCCGGCGATGCCGAGCGGCATATAGGTGGGGCTGGTTCGTGGCGGAAAAATTAATTGACAACGCATGATTTTCATCCCTTAATTTGATCGCGGGTAATATTTCCGTAAAAGGAGGAATTACAAGCGGTCAATCAAACGCTTGCAAATAATTTCCCGGGGAAATCATGTTTTCCCGGGGCTCGCGACCAAAATCATTATTTTTGCCGAAGAAAAATTTTCCCTTTTCCGGATATACAGTGGATTTATGAGGGCAGGGGAAATATATTGGAACCAGTTGACAACGCCAAAAATTGGGGGAACAAGATTATGGCCAAGACAACGGGGGTATTGAAACATTACCGGCGAAAAAAGTTCTTTTATAAACTTTTTCTGCGGCGGTCGGCGGTAAATGCCGTCTGGTTCGGGGTGACATGGTGCTTTTTGTGCGGTGTGTTGTTTCCCTATCTCATCCTGCTGGTCATTCCCTTGAATATAATCCAGCACCGCGTTGCGACCGCAATATGGTTGATTTTACCGGCGCAGCTGCTTTATTTTTACGGGATCATCGTGCAGTGGTTTGCTTACCACCGGATGGCGCGGAGTTGTACCTCCTCGAGACGATGGCGTGACCTCGCCGGTGCGACTGCTTTGATTTCTCCGCTGAACGGGATCGTGTTGGTTCCGCTCATGATTCGGCGGCAACAATGGTGGGGGACGGCGTGGAGCATCCTCAGTCTGGGGTTGGTGGGGTCGGCGTTGTGGTGGCGGAATCACCTTTCCTCCGCTGGCGTGTATGGCCTGATCTTGGGGGGGATTATGGCGTTGCTGGCGGCAATGGCCTGCTGGAGAGAACGGCCGCGGCGGCAATGGCGTTATCTCTGGCCGCTGGCGGTGACCGTGCTTGGTTTGGTGGGGATAGGTGTATATTCCTCAAATCTGGAGCGCGATTTGCAGCGCGACCGCGCCGCCATTTCCCAGCTGGTGGGGCATGCGATCGCGTTGCCGGATTTTTGGGAGCGGCAACGCCAAGGATTATCTTACGATATCGAACCCTTGCGGACGTTGATCGCGACCAATCCCACCCGGACCGAAGACAGAAATTCTTTCTCCTGGGTTCCGGCCCAACCGACGGCTTTTTATCGGCACCGGATGACGGTGTTCCGGCATTATCCCAAATTTCTTGCCGCGGCCGCGACATTTTTAACCGGTCCGGTTCAGGCGGTTGGTCATCTGTCCCCGACGGACGCGATGCATGGCAATATTGACCTCCCGGAGTTGCCGGCCTGGGGTTGTCTGGCGGTTTACTTGAGTTGCGATTTGATCGCGCATGCCTCCGATCCGGTCGTGGTCCGGCAACGCAATGCCGAACTGGAACGGGTGCGAGACTGGTGCCGGGCCGATTTCGGTTTGATTTCCCAACTGGCCGGCATGAAGGTGGAACGGATGCGACTGGAAGCATTGACCTATCCGCTGGCCACGGGGCGGGTGGCACCGGCGGAGTGGCGGCAATTGGTGGGACCGGAAGTCGACTGGCGTACGAACCTGGTGACCGCCATCGGCGACGAGGCCACCATGTTTCAAAGTATTTACCAATATGTCGTCTCCATCCAATTTCGCGCAGTGGAAAAAGAATTCGGCAGAAATAAGGTGGCGACAATAATTGGGCTCGGTAAAAAATATCTGCCGTCGTGGTTGGCAATTCACTTTCAGCGCGATTACCGCTTTGCGTTGGCATACTATCTCCGTTCTTTGCGTCTCTTAACCGCTCCGGATTTGACTCCGACGGAAATCAGTCATCGTTTGAACGAGGATTGTGATCAGATGACGCAAACGTTGAGAAAGAACTACTTCGTATTATCGGGAATGTTGGTGGCGGCGGTAAACGATAGTTTTGTGCGGATCGTGAGAATGGAAGATTTTCGTCGTTTGGCGTTAATAGCGGGGCAGGTGGAAGAATATCGCCGAAAACATGGTTGTCTGCCCGATTCGCTGTCCTTTATGCTCCAAACACCGTTGGGCTCGCTACAACGTTTGCCGGTGGTCTATGAACATGGTGACCTTGAAGTTTATACTCCAGAAGGCAAGGCAACCCCCCGGTATGGATTCCGACTCCATTTCCCGGGGCTGGGTGGTACTAATTCCAGCGCCCCCCAAAACCAGAACATCTTTACTGTTTTGTTGCCCCGTCCCGAAGAAACGAAAGGACAATAGTTTTTCGCCGGGGAAGGGGATTATATGACCGGGTAATTTTTACTTCCACAATGGATTATTCCGGATGGGGAATTATGTTGATATGCAGTTATGAGAGAAAAACTATGGGGTGGGGGAAATTTTTATGGCGCAAACAACGGGCAATTTGAAACATTATCGGCGCAAGAGATTCTTCTACCGTTTTTTTCTGCGGCGATCGGCGGTAAACGCCGCCTGGTTCGGGATTACGTGGTGCTGTTTCTGCAGTTTGGTATTTGCATTTATTCTGCCGTTCACACTTCCTTTGATTATGGTCAATGCTCTGGCGATGATTCCGGCCGTGCTGGTGCTGGTGCTTTATGTTTACGGCACTTTGGTTGTCTCTTGGGCTTATGGCGGTATGGTCAGAAGTTGCACTTCCTCTTCCTGGTGGCGTAATCTGGCCGAAGCGGTCGGTTTTTTTTGTCCTTTGGGTGGTGGGATCGTGTTGGTGCCGCTCATGATCCGGAGGAAATGTTGGTGGGGGATGATTTTGAGCATCATCAGTCTGGTACTGGTGTTATCGGCCTGGTGGGG
>JAQUZV010000146.1 GCA_028691155.1 Victivallales bacterium | reverse complement strand
GAACATCTGCCATATCACTTTGGAACGGGTATCGCTGGGAACGCTGATTGTCGCGCTCGGCATGCTGGTGGACAATGCCATCGTCGTCACCGAAGGCATGATGGTCAGGATCAACCGGGGCGACGACCGCCTGAAAGCCGCCCGGGAAGTGGTGGGACAAACCATGTGGCCGCTGTTCGGAGCCACACTGATCGCCATTACCGCCTTTGCCGCCATCAGCACTTCGGAAGACGCCACCGGGGAATTCTGCCGTTCGCTGTTCCAGGTCATTGTCATCTCGCTGCTGGCCAGTTGGGTCACCGCGGTCACGCTGACGCCGTTGTTGTGCACGCAGATTTTCCAGCCGCAAACCACTGCCGCCGGCCTTCGGAATGCCGCCAACCCTTATGGATCATGGTTATTCCGCTGGTACCGCCGCAGTCTGAACGGCTGTCTGCACCATCGCGGCCTCACCTGCGCCGTCATGCTGGCATTGCTGGCGCTGAGCATTTACGGGTTCGGCCGGGTCAAACACAATTTCTTTCCCGACTCCACCCGAGCCCAGTTTTTCATCGAACTGCGGCTGCCGTACGGCAGCCATATTGCCGCCACCGCCCAAACGGCGCGCATCATCGGGGAAAAAAGCCGGAAACTTCCAGACGTTACCATGACCGCCGCCTTCATCGGAGCCGGGGCCAACCGTTTTCTGATCACCTATGCCCCGGAAAAGAGCGACAGCTCGTATGCCATGATTCTGGTCTCGGTCGACGACTGGCGCAAAGTGGCCGGAATAACCGCCAAGCTGCAGGATGAACTGGATCATGCCGGCGGCAATTACCTGGCCAATGTCCGCCGTTTCATCCTGGGACCCGGCGAAGGCGGAAAGATTCAGGCGCGGTTCAGCGGCCGCAACGGGGCAGAACTGCGCCGTCTGGCCAATCAGGCCGTTGCCGTCATGCGGGCCGATCCCGACGCCAAGGCCATCTATTCCGACTGGCGGGAAAAAGTCAAAATCATCCGGCCGGACTTTTCCGAACCCCAGGCGGGACGCGCCGGTCTGACCTACCCGGAAATGGCACAGGCGCTGCTGGAAAATTTTCAGGGCGTCACTTTCGGCGTGTTCCGGGAAGATGACGAGCTCCTGCCGATCGTCGCCCGCTCGCCCGACATCACCCGAAACGATATCAGCAACATTGAAAACACCTTCATCTGGAGCGCCAATGCCGGCAAAATGGTGCCGGTGGACCAGATCGTCACCGGCTTCGATACGGTCTGGGAAGATCCGATCATCATGCGGCGCAACCGCCAGCCGACCGTCACCGTACATTGCGATCCCGCCCACGGGTTGCCCAGCACCTTGTTCAACCGGCTGCGGCCCCAACTGGAAAAAATCCCCCTGCCTCCGGGATACCAACTGGAATTCGGCGGCGAATACGAAGATTCCGCCAAGGCCAACGCCGGTCTGGCCAAAAACCTGCCCGCGTTCACCATCATTATGGTGTTGGTGGTGGTATTCCTGTTCAATACGGTCCGCCACCCCCTGATCATCTGGCTGACGGTGCCGCTGACCATCATCGGCGTCACCTTCGGGCTGCTGGTCTTCCACCAGCCGTTCGGCTTCATGGCGATGGTCGGCTTTATCAGTCTTTCAGGCATGCAGATCAAAAATGCCATCATTCTGCTGGATGAAATCAACAGTCAGATTGCCGCCGGCAAACAACGCTTCCGGGCCGTTCTCGATGCGGCGGTAAGCCGTATCCGACCGGTTTCGATGGCCGCTTTTACCACCGTATTGGGCATGTTGCCGCTGCTGACCGACGCCTTCTTCGTTTCCATGGCGGTAACGATTATGTGCGGACTGTCGTTCGCCTGCCTGCTGACCCTCTATGTCGTCCCGGTGCTGTACAGCATCTTCTTCCGGGTCGGCTACGGCGCCGACGGCGTGGAACCGTCGTAAATCGAAAACATGATGCGATCCCGGTCCGGTTCGAACAATTCGAACGGCGCCGGCAAAACCATATCGCGGAATTTCCGTGTTTTCATCAGGAAAATCAGTTTGCCGCGGCGGGGTGCGGTGGTCATGGCGGCAAAACGCTCCCGGCTGACCAGTCGATGGGCGGCATCCGGATATTCGAGGCCGTAGGACATTTCTCCGCCCTTGTGCAGCATGTAAACATCGTTGCGGCGGAAATACCAGCTGACGGCCGGAAACATGTTGTTATAGGCGACAATGGTGTCTTCCGGAGCAATTTTGTCGGCGATGCGGGCCAGAAACGGACCGGGTGCCTTGCTGTAGATCACCAGTTGCGGGATGACGAAATGGAAGACCAGCAGCGGCAGCATGGCCCCAACGGCAAAAACCAATATCCGCCGTTCGCAATCCGGAGTTTTGGCCGCATAGTGCAAGGCCGCCGTCCAACCGGCCACCACCGCCAGAATCACCAGCCATTTCCAGGTTTCACCCGGACCGTACGGTGCGGTGGGCACCGT
The DNA here is from genome assembly GCA_028691155.1 of Victivallales bacterium. Lineage (GTDB taxonomy): Bacteria > Verrucomicrobiota > Lentisphaeria > Victivallales > SZUA-371 > SZUA-371. The sequence continues at coordinate 3,512 of JAQUZV010000146.1, read as the reverse complement.
TGCCAGCCGTCCGGAAATCGCGGCAAACATCTTCCGGGTAAGGCCGGTATCGCTCAGCAACTGCATCAGGGCAAACCCCACCCCGCCGACCATCAGAATATACTCCATCACCTTGCAGGTAACGGAAAAAATCCGGGTCGAACCGGCGGAGAAATAGTTTTTGCCGCCCACATACAACAGATACGCCAGGGCCGGATAGCAGGGCAGAATATAAGTTCCGAGCTTGCCGCTGGCGATGGAAAAGAAAATAAAAGGAAAAACCAGCCAGCACAAACAGTAACGCGTCAGCCCCTCCTGCGGCAAAGCCCAGCGGAAGCGGGAAAAAATACCGGGCACCAGCAAAGTCCACGGCATGGTCCCGCCGATGATGATCGGAATATAAAACCAGAACGGCTGCGGATGCTGCGACGACTTGTTCGCCACCATCCGCTCCCAATGTTCCACCACCACAAAATAGTGCCAGAAATCGGGTTCGCGCCGGGCAATGGCCAGACTCCACGGCAAAACCACCAGCACCGCAGTAACCAGCGGCACCGGCGCCATGGCAAAAAGCTCTTTCCAGCGCTTCTCCCAGAACATGAACGGGACCAACACGATCAGCGGCAGAACGAAAGCCAGAAAGCCCTTGGTCATAAACGCCGCGCCGCAACAGGCCCCGAACAACGCCAGCCAGCCCTGACGCCCCAGGCCGGACCGGGTCCGCGTCGCCTGAAAAAACAACAGCAGCGACGCCGTGACAAAGAGGGAAAACGGTCCGTCCAGCACCGCAAAGGTCCCGATGCCGAACACCAAGCCGCAGGACAGGAAAATCAACGTGGTATAAAAAGCCGCTTCGAAATCCCGGTATCTCCGCACCGCCACAAACAACAGCAGCGCCGTCAGCCCGGCCGCCAGAGCCGAGGCAAAACGGACGGCGAATTCATTCAGTCCGAACAACCACAGGGAAACGGCATTGAGCCAGTACCCCATAATCGGCTTTTCAAAATAGCACAACCCGCCGAAATGCGGCACCACCCAATCGTGATCCTGAAGTATTTCCCGGGGGATTTCGGCATAACGGACCTCATCCGGCGTAAACAACGGCCGGGTGCCGATGGTTCCCAGATACAAAACGACGAAGATACCAATTAAAAACAGCACGGCTGTCTGACGGTTCTCTTTGACTCTGAACATAATCATTCCTTGATTCGTTGCCGTTGGAGCCGATAAGATAACCTGTCGTTGCCGATTAGGCAAATCGGGAATGCAATTTAGAGGCCGCGAAAACCGACGGGACGCACAATGCCGGAGATTTACCGCCACGGCACTTGGCGTTACGGGTTTTTCGGAATTATATTGCTTCGGTACCGAAATTACGGAACCATCGGCAAAGAGGGGGGAACAACATAAAATGAAACATCGGGTTTTCGAAGAAAAAATCCGACGTTTACATAAAATTACCGCCCCGCCCTCAATAGGATCAACCCCATAATGAATATATCAAAAATCCCGGTCATAATACATCCGGTTGCCGCCGGCGGCATAATCCCCAATATTTTTCGTCTCATCCCCAAAGACATTTTATTCTTTCTTCCATTTTGGTCTTATCACCGTCGTGGCAATTATCTTTTGAAACAGAGGTATATAAGCTTGAAACACTGCGTCAGTACAGCCTCCAGCAGCGCCACTAACGCTAAAATTGATAATAATCGTTTTCCCATCATACAAAATAAGATATCTCAGCAAGCGCACTGTCATATGTATATTGGCGTGCTCCGCAGAGACAACAGATTCAAACCAAATTGTTTTCTCTCCACCTATCACCGTAAGACCTCCGCGAACGAACTTTTCTTTATCATACAACAATCCGCCGAAATCATCTGCGGTCTTGAAGGCATCTGCGGTTAGACCATCGACTACCTCACGAGTCATGCCCGGAGTCTTTTCTACCATGATCAAACTTGATATAAGAACTCCGCTTCGATCCCACGCCATAAAGTTTTGTACTATATCAGTTTTTGAGCTTCCTTCCCGTTTCCATGTTTCCGGAATTTCTATACTGACGTCAAGCCCTTTGGCATTAGGATTTCCAGCCGTGGAATATGTTTGCCGTTTTTCTTTTAACAGATTCTGCGGAAGGGAAGAAATTACTGAATTCTTTGGAGTCAGCTTGCTCTCGCCAGGCATTCCCCCGGAATTAGCGGTCACAATGCTTTGGGCAATGGCCCGCGATTGTTTCTGTACCCAAATTAAATCTTGTTGTTCTTTGTAGTTGTTATAAACGTACAGGCACAAAACCTTACCCCGAATGAGAAGTAACGTAATTGAAGAGACCTGGAAAAACGGAATTTTCCTTTTTTTTATGGTGATAATTTTGCGGGAAAGAACCGATACTGAAATCATATTTTCATTCTCAAAATCAATTCCCAGAGGAATAATCTTATCTATCTTATAATCTGCCGCAGCATCTGCAGTTGATATCATTTTCGATATTTTTTTCTCAAATTCATGCCGCTCTTTTTGAACCCACTCGGGAGAAGAACCATATTGATTTCTCATGCCATTTTTCAACTTGGAAAAATAATGCGGAGGAACGAATAAATCGCTTGTTTCCTTCAGAGTTGTAAGTGCCATATATTTATCGAATACAGCCTTTTTGCCGGTAGCAAGCAATACCGCGTCACTGCGCGCAACATACAACGCCAAGGCTTCAAAATCCTTTGGAATAAATTGCGTCATATTTGGCAGAATGTTTGCATCAACAGAAGCGGAATCGACAAAACCATCTTGTAACGGGATTGTTATTGTCTTGTCGCCGATCTTTATTTCTTTAGCACTGCAATAAGATATACAGGAAAAACAGATGAGCAGCCATACTATGATTTTACTTTTTGCCTTCATCGAAATCCTCCTCGTGAGAACCATTCTTCTGCTTTTTGATGCCGGTACGCCACGTAAGCCGATAAACGCAAAAGGAATCAACACCGGAATGACGCCACCGCCATGTTTCCAACCCATTAGACCTTCAATCAAAACATAGATAATAAATATGCTTCCACACGCACCCCCGCCAAGACATAATAAATTTCCTATCTCCTTGGTTCAAACGAGTTCTAAAGGCAAGCAAATCTTGTTAAACCCCGATAGCAAATTCCGCCCAAGATAATTGCTGTAATACTCTTTATTATTTTTACCATCCGAGTCATAGACCATGCAGAAACACTATTGCCCCCCAAATGCACATGATTTTCTTCCATCCCTATTTCAGCGCATACTTATCTACGATATTTTGCGGGAAACACGAGATCATACCGCAACAGCGTCTTATTATGATGCTTGCAGATATGCTTCATTCATGCAAACAATGCAACATATCAAGCGCTCGTTTTAAAGCCCCCCAATATAGTGTAATGCCCCCCGTTTGTCAAGGACGGCATTACGTAGAACGTGCAAAAAATGAAGATTTCATTTTTTGAGAACTTCTGTTGCCGTCCCACATTGTTTTAAGCCGCTGCCGCATTGAACCACCGTTC
>JAQUZV010000145.1 GCA_028691155.1 Victivallales bacterium | reverse complement strand
GGTAATACGTTTGATATTCATGCTCAGCGCTCCGCCTTTTCCGGCAGCACCGGCCGCCGAACCGTCGTGAAATAATCCTCATAATTCCGACCCTGGGCATCGATCACGCTCAATAACGGCGTCACCGCGATCTGGCGCAACGTTTCGGACGCGGTGCCTCCCGTGGCCTTCGGATAGGACAATTCAATGGAATCGTGAATCACGTAATGTTCGCCGTTGATTTTACCCAAATAGAGCATCACGTGCGAGGAGGAGGTAAAGATGTCGCCGGTTTTCAACCGATCCAACGCCGCCGGATCGGAATGTTCCGTCCCGTCCTGCCGCAGTTTGAGGGTAAGCCCCAACATCTGATCGCGCTGTTCCGACGAATTGCGCGGCAAGATCAGCCCCATTGAACGGTAAACGCTGATGACGAATCCGGTACAGTCCCGGTTCATGGCGGCATCGCCCCAGCCGTAGCGTTCCCCGGCCAATTTGAAGGCCTGGCGGATCAGATTGATTCTGGTATAGGGCAGATAACCCACATTGACATCCCGATTGCGGGAAATCAACGCCGGACGAATGGCCAGCGTACCGTCATCCCGGCGCACCGGCAATTCAATTACCCAGTGGCCGGAAATGCTCATATGGTCGATATGTCCTCCGGCGGGACGCTCCTTGGCCAACGGCAGCGAATCGCCCATATCCAGCGCCCGCCGGGACAGCGCCGGCTCATCCGGCAGATAAGCGGTCAACACCCGGGCGCCGGTAATCACCAGCCGCGGTTCGCGGTCGGCATAATGCAACACCGCATCGCGACTGCCGATCGCCACGTCGTCCCGATTCACCCAGCCGCGGTAATTGAAGCGCTGGACGAAAAACCACTGCCCGTCCGCACTGATATGCAGAATGGCCAGCACATCGCCGGTATTCAGTCCGGTTTCGAGAAACATGTCGACTTCGGGGTCGTGTTCGTCATTGACCACCGCCACCGGATCCGGGAATGTGCGCAGGGCGGCCCGATGCGTCACCAACGCCCACCGCACAGTAACCTGATCCGTAATGGCGGCAAGATTCATATTTTTTTCCCGCCGCAGATAATCTTGATGCGTAAAGCGCCGTCCGTCCAGGAAAAATCGTGCGCTGCCCGGCTCCGGCGAAGCGGCACGGATATCCTTGAGCACCTCCGCACGGCTGCGGGTCAAAGGATAGTGATTCATATCCACCAGCACTTGCGCCCGATCAATGGTGCGGCGGTTGTATTCGTTCAGTTCGGCGGCATCGAGAATTACACCGGGACTGCCGACCAGATGTTTTTCCCAGAAATCGGGATAGAGCATGGCCGTAGTCATGCGGGGAATGGTGGCCGGAAACTGCACGAATTTTCGGCTGGCCTCCGGTGTATTGACCGCTCCGATAACGGTGACGGCCGCTCCGGCAACCGCCATCATGGTCACCAACGTTTGGCGATATAGCATCATTGAAAAATTTCCTTTCCGCAAGAAGTTCTCAGATACAGATAAAAATCATATGACCGACAGAATCCAACCGACCACCAGACCCCCGCCGGTTCCAATGGCATAACCGAGCAGGGCCATCAGCACCCCGATACCGACCAGATAAGGCGAATACGCCGCCGCCAGCACCGGAGCCGCCGCCACGCCGCCGATGTTGGCCAGCGAAGCCACGCCGCAGGTAAAAAGATCGAGACGGAAAAGCCGGGCCAACAGCAACATTCCCACCGCATGCACCGCCACAATCATAAATCCGATCAACAGATAAAGCGGCGCTTCGGCCAGGTCGCCCAGAACCACCCGACTGCCGATGATGGCGACAATGATATAGAGCATGGTATTGCCGAGCAACGCGCTGCCGGGAATCCGTCCCAGCGGAGTCGAGGCGGAGATGACCCCCAGCACGGTAACCACGAGAATGGTCATGGTCCTGGCGTCGATCCAGCTTATTTTCGGCAGCATGCCGCACAGCCACCCGGACAACGCCGCCAGGCCGAGTCCCAAACCGCAAAGGAACAACATTTCCGCCAGTTCCATTTCCCGCTTTTCGCCGCTGTCGGCATCCTGGTCTTTCGCCAGAGCCACCCCGACGGCTTCCAGCGTCCTGCCGTCGGCACGGCACCAGCGGTTGAAGATATTCTTGGCGGGAATCAGCAGCAGCAACACCATCACCCAGGCCGAATAAACCACCGTATCCATCATCAAGGTATACCCCATCTGGGCGTCGCTGACCTTGAACGCGCCCTGAATAGCCACCATATTGGCGGTGCCTCCCATCCAACTGCCGCAAAGAGCGGCCAATGCTTTCCAGGCGTCGGGTCCGAGCCGGCTCTTGAACAGAAAGTAAACGACGATGAAACCGAGTGCAATGGTAAAGCTGGCCGAAAAGAATCCCAGCAGCATTTTACCGCCGAGCCGCCACACCCGTCGTAAATCGCAGGAAAGCAGCATCAGATAGATCATGGCGGGCAGCAGAACATCCCGTACCGCCTTGCCGGAAGCATTGATTTCCGGGACAAGCTTCCATACTCCGAACGTGGCGGCCAACATGCCGGTCAGGTAAACCAGCACCACCGGGGGCAGATATTCAAAGATTTTCCACCGCGTCCGCTTCTCCAGAAATTTCAGGCTTCCCGCGATGAAAACCAACGCGCCGATATAGGCAGGATAATGTTCTATCATAAACTTCGGAGCAATCCTTGAGGGTTAACGGTTGCCGACAACTATTTCCAACCGGCGTCGAATCTCCGGTTTCACTTACGCTTCCACCCGAAACGAATAATATGCCGGACCAATCGTAACTTGTCAAGTTTTCAGATCCGTTAAAAATTGCCGGTGGGAGCAATAACCATGAGGCGGCAGCCGCCGGAGCGACTGAAATCAGGAAGCAACTCCAGCCTCCTTGGCGTCGACACCGACCGGCATCCCCGCAAAAAAATAAGGTACGACCGTTACCGGCCGTACCTTGTAATCAACCTTCGAACTAAGGTGAATTATCGGGCGTAATATTCGATTACGCTGATGATGTTCGCTTTCACCGGAATTTCTTCGAGCATGGGCAGACGCGCCACCACACACTTCAGGTTGTCCTTGTCCACTTCGAGATAAGCCGGGACGGTCCGCTGCGTGTTCTTGGCCGCTTCGGCCACAGCAGGAGACTTTTCGGCATTGATGGTGATGGTCTGACCGGGACGCAACACATAATTGTTGCGGTCGACCCGCTTGCCGTCCACCAGAATATGGCCGTGATTGACCCACTGCTTCGCAGCGAAAATCGACGGGGCGAAACCGCAATGGAAGATCGTGGCGTCCAGCCGCATTTCCAGGCTGCGGAAAAGCTTTTCATGGGTGGGTTCCATACCGGCGCGCGCTTTCAGATAAGCATTTTTGAGCTGTTTTTCGGTAATGGCGTAATGGAAACGCAATTTCTGCTTTTCCAGCATCAGTTCGCCATAGGTGGACAACTTCCGGCGCCGGTTGTTTTTACCCGCCGATCCGGCAGGATACGGACGTTTCACACACGGACACTTCGGATCGTCCCAGATGCACTCACCGATACGACGGCAAAATTTATGTTTTGCTTGAACTTTAATAGCCATAATGCTATCCCTTGCTCCTTGTTTTGGTTGTTTACGCCGTCCGGGTGTCAAGCCGTTTTACCGTGGGGCCCGGACCGCAACTGAAAAAGAGTGCATAACATACGCCGTTTCCCGTGTTTCTGCAAGTGCCGGTTGCATATTCTTGTCGAAAAATTTATTTCCGTCGCATTCAGGTCAAATTCACCCTATATTTGGAGATATTTACAATAAACTATCCCGTAAACGGTTGCAAAATCTTCCATAGTCCCATACATTATAACAGGGGTAGTAAAAGGGAAAATAATGGGATCGGCAAAAGCAAGAGGTCAATGCTTACGTTACCGGGGATGGCTATTGTTTTCAATGGCCTTTTTTTGGTGTGCCCTGATTGTTGCCGCGCCGCCGGATGGTTTTCCCTACATTTCCTGCGGCACTTTCGAATATTCCGGCGCCGTTCATAATTTCCGGGTCCAGAATGCCGGTATTATCGATATTGCCCGGCAACAGTTACCTTCCGGGGAATATGGCTACGCTATTACCGGCAATACCGCCCTGACGATCGGCGACAACCAGGCCGCCGCGGCAATCGAGTCGCCACCGTTGCTGCTGCTGCGCGACGCCCGCAATCGGGCGCTGATCGGCGGCTTCGACTGTCTGAAGGAGTTCGGGACGGTTGCCGACCGGGCGCTGACCCAAAGCAGCGCCAAAATTATCGCCGACAATCGCCGCCGTCATTACGAAGTAGCCATGGACACCACCGCATATTATCCCTCCCGTCCCGGTTTTACCGTCAAATACACCGCCGTTACCAGTAAAACCCTGGGGTCGTGTCTGCTGGTCACCGCCGTCAGCGACTTCTTCGTTTGTGCCATTCCCGGGGAAAAGAAACCGCTTACCGGGATTTACAAACAGGTTATGCTGTGCGACCCGGGCATGTATAATCTCTATTTCCGTTGTTCCGGTTATGAAGCCAGAATGGGAGACGAACAGGTCAACGTCAAGGATAATTTCTGGCTGGGCGACAGTAAAACCGGGGAGCCGGTCGACCTGACCGATGTCCGGTCGGAACTCGACCGGGAACTCGCGTCCATTTATATGCCGGACAAAGGCAAGTTGGAAACCGACAGTACGCCGCCGCCCTGGGCGGTACATGCGTTGTCGGTCAAACGTTATCTGGATGTGACCTGCGGTGCCGTCGTCGAAGGACAACCCAATATTGCCGTCATCATGGCGGTCGGCGGTTTTCTGCTGATCGATTCGGCCGTGAGCACCGGGTCGGAACTGCTGGCCTCCGGAATCAAAAAACTGACCGGACGGGACATTTACGTTTACCCCGGCGCCACCAACTATCTGGGTCAGGGCATCGGCTGGGGCGGCGCAACGGTTTACGAAACGGTCACCGGAAATAAAGCCGACACTGCCGGCTGGAAAAGCATCGGGGGCGATCTTGCCGATATTGCGGCGATGTTTCTTTCCCCCGGTGCGGCCGCCAAGGGTTTCAAAGCCGCCGGCAAGGGCTTGCGCTGGGGCGTCAAACTGGTCGATGCGCGCAAATACGACAAGATTATCCGGATCGGCAAATACGCCATGTCTTTCGCCACGGCGGAAAAGCTGGGCAAAGCCTTTAATCTGAAGAGCGGGATTCAGAAAATCATGAAGGGCTGGAACGCCTGGTGGGGAACCGGCGGCGCGGCGCCCGGCAATAGCGGCGGCTACGGCGGTTCCGATGCTTTCCGTTCCGGCGTTCCCGGCGGTTTGCTTTTTGCCATGGATGACGACGAGCTGAAAATCACTACCGCCGTCTGGCAAGCTTCGCGCCGCCAGGTGCTGTTCAACGGCAAACTTGCCTATACACCGTTGGTGTCGCCGGAAGAAATGGCCATAATACTGCGCTTTGTGGCCGCCCGGGATGGTTTCGGCTTCTCCCTGGCCGCCAAGATTAAGGGGCAGATCGGCAAAGATCAGCCGTTTTACCGGACCATGTCCGTTTGCGATCATTATCTCGGCAATATTGTCTTTGGTCGCCTCGACCGGCTGCCGGACGGCTGCAAGCCGGCGCCGGATTACGTTCCCGCCCCATTGCCGGACGAAGATCCCGGCGCAGTGTGCGCGATTTTCCGCTTCCGCTATCATTTCGAAACCGAGGGGAACAACTATCAGTGCCGCGGCATCAGCCTGACGGCGGCGGCAATCCCCTACGTCCGCGAGGAAACGGGAAAGCCCGGAAAATACGAATACACCGCTGCCACCACTGAATACGACCGGGAACTTCTGGCGGCCTACCAGCATAACGCGGCGCAATTCGACGCCAAATATTATCTGCAACAACCGGTGGTGACGAAAGTAACGGCATTGGGCGAAGCCGCCATGATTGCTCTGAAGCTGAAGCAGAACGGAGTCGATATCGATAAATTGGCGGCAACGATAACCGCGGCCGCAACACCGGCAG
>JAQUZV010000144.1 GCA_028691155.1 Victivallales bacterium | reverse complement strand
CGTGATTATTGCAGTATCGGGACATGGCATCCAGATCCTTCAGCACGGTTTTGCGCATGGCATCGTCAGACCGGCCGGGGCGGATTGGGGAGCATTATCAAAGCCGCACTGATCGGTATTCCGATGCCGCTCTGTCCCAAAGCCATCATTCCCTCGGCATTGTCCCTGCGCCGCCGCGGCGCGGGCAAGGGCGCCGCCACGGCATTTCTGATTTCAACCCCACAGACCGGGATGGACAGTCTGATTGTAACCGGAAGCATGTTGGGGGGAATCTTCGTCCTGTTCAAAATCGCCGCCGCCTTCATCGGGGGATTGCTGGGCGGAATCGCCGTGGAAAACAGTTCGGAACCGGATCCGCCCCGTCCCGAGCGGGAACCATACGGCGTGCCCAAGGAACCGGAAAAAGCCATTCTCCAAATCATCAAATACGGCTTCGGAATCATGTTTCGCGATGCGGCCAGGCCGTTGCTGACCGGACTGTTGACAGCGGCGGTAATTGCCACGTTTGTGCCGTCGGGTTTTTTCGAACAGTTTGAATACAACAGTTGGGGGCCGATTCTGCTGATGTTGGCAATCGGAACGACCATTCACGTCTATTCCGTGGCCTCGATTCCAATTGCCGCGGCCCTGATGCTCAAAGGGTTGTCTCCCGGCGTGGCCCTGATCTTTCTGATCGCCGGACCGGCCACCAACCTCGCCGCCATCGCCACCATGCATCATATCATCGGCAAACGCGGTGTGGTCATTTATCTGCTTTCCAATCTCATCACCGCCGCCGGAGCCGGGATTCTGCTGGACTGGTATATCGGACTGATACCGGAAACGACCGGCTGCCGTTTCATCGGCGATCACATCCCGACGTTCAGCCAGATTTGCGGCAGCATCCTGTTGCTGCTGATCTTCCGGGTTCTGTTCTTTCGCGACAATGACAACGATTACAATTCCGCCGTGACCGGAGACGATCCGCTGCATCCGGCCAATACCCTGATCGTCAAAGTCCCGCAACTGACCGATACCGTTACGGCGGCCGCCATCCGGCGGGCCATCCTCTTTCTGCACGACGTCGATCGGGTGGAAACCGACCCGGCGGCCGGCACCGTCACCATCATTTTCAATTATGACCATACCGATTCGGCCGCGGTTCGAGCCGTACTTGTCGCCGCGGGATTTACCATGCGGGAAAGCGTCTGAAACCGCGTCGGCTGTAAACGACCAGACCATCTTTCCGATCGTTATTGCCGCTCAAGGTACGACCAGCGTCAACCCCAACGGCAACGCGTCGCCGAGAATCCGACGCTGCTCTTCCGCAGTCTCCATCTCGTCGGCCATGGTGAGATGCGCCAGCCACGCCGCCGGAACCTTGGCCTGTTCCAACCGGGTTTTGACCTGCTCCCGGAGCGCCGGAGCAATGTCGCTGCCACGATCTCCGGTCAATGCCGCCAGCCGCGACAACGTAAACAACAGTTCCGGTCCGGCGCCCGGCAACGTCAACAGTTGGCCCAGCCATTTTTCCGCGGTTGTCGCCGGCAGCAGATGATTGACCGGGGCATGAAACAGCCGTCGGGTTCCCAACCGCCCCAGAACCCATAATTCGGCCGGTTCCAGTTTGCGGCCGCGCGCCAGCAGCACCTTGCCCAGCGAAGCTTTGACGCCCGCCGGCAACAGTTCCAGCGAACCGAGGCAACGCCACATTTCCATTCTTTCCTGCGCCGGACCGGCCTTGGGATGATATTGAAATTTCGGACAGAGCCGAACCGACAATTCCTGATAAATCGTCCGCTGGTGGCCGGTGCGCAGTCCCGGCGCCACCCGACGCCAGAACACCCACCATTCGGCGGCGGTCTGCACCGCGCCGGGAAACCGCAGTCCCGCGTACCAGCGCTTCCAGACCTGCGGCAACCGCAGTTCGTCTTCGGGATCGCCGAAACCCGGCCGCAGGCAAAAGCCGGTCAGATTAAGCTAACGGGCCTCGATCGCCGCGGTAGCCAGCTGCGCCGCCGGTACGGCCAGCAACGCATCGGCCAAACACCGCAGCAACGGCAACGGCCACTCCTTGCGCGGCAACGCCAGCATCCGCTCCAGACCGGCAATCAGACCGGAAACATCTCCGGCGGCAAAAGCCGCACCAATCATGGCTGCCGCCGCTTCGGTCTGTCCCCGATCGATAATGGTAACCGGAGTATCTCCGCCGTCACGGTCTGCGCCGATGGCGTAACGGACATCGAACCGCAACGGCCAGGTATGCGCGGACTCCCGCGACTCCACCGCCAGATTCAGCACGCCGGTTTCAGTCAACAGACAAGACAACCCGCACCGCAGCCGCCGCCGGTGATGGCCACCGCCGAACCGCAACACACTGGCCAGCGTCGACAACGGCGTCAACTCGTCCGCCGTCGTCACCAGATCGCCGGGACGGTCGTTCAATCGGGTCGAACTGCTGTAGAGCGGAAATTCCGCCGTCCGGTTGGCCTCCAGTTCGAAATCGCGCGGACAAACCGTCCGGATATTTTCATCGACGCCACGCGGCATGACACAGACATAAACCGGGCCGTCCGCGCCCGCCGTGGCCACATAATAGGCCCGCGACGTGCCGCATTTGACCCGCACTCCTTCGCCGCGACAACTCAACCCGAACGCCGCCGCACCATAGGCCACCGCCAGATTCAGATCGCGCGACGGCAGTTCCGGAATCGGCGGCTCCCCCGGAAACCAGGATGAAATCACACCAACCACCCGGCGGCGCAGGAATTCGGGAATCATCGCGCCGCCGTTGAACAAAATGCGGTCGGGCCGCAGCAACGCCGTACCTTCGCCCGCCGCCGCCCCGGCCAGACGGGCGGCATAGCGCAGAAACGCCAGCAAATGACGGGTAATGGCCGGATCGGCGGCATAGGGCAGCCCCATGGTCCGCATTCCGCTGCGGCGCACCGGGTCGGGAGCATCGCGGTCCAGCGCCGGAAAAAATCCGGTGGCGGCCACTTCCTCCAATTCGTCCCGACGCAGAACGGCGCTGCGGGCGTTACCGATCACGGCGCTGCCGGACGACAATAACGTCACCGGAACTTCGGTCAACCCGGAACCGAACAGTTGCTCTTTGGCGGTGCGGACCTGACCGCACAACGCCGTCCATTCGCCCGGATTCAGATGGGTGTTCCAGGCGCTTTCGATCCGGCGGGCCACGGCCATATCGAGATTGTCGCCGCCCAACAGCAGATGTTCCCCGGCGGCGGTACGGGACAAAACACCGTCTTCGTCCATGGCAATCAACGAAAAGTCGGAAGTCCCGCCGCCGACGTCGATGACCAGTACCTTTTCGCCGGGGCGGAGGGACGCCGCCGCGTCACTGCGGCTCAACCAGGAATAAAACGCCGCCAACGGTTCCTCCAGCAACAACAGATGCCGCAGTCCGGCCGCTTCCGCCGCGGCCAGGGTCAGCTCCCGCGCCGTTTCATCGAATCCGGCCGGAACGGTAATCGTCACCTGCTGCCGTTCCAACGTACACGGTTCGCCGTCGGCATCCTTCCGGGAACCGAACTGTCGGTTCCAGGCGGCGCGGAGATGTTCCAAATAAAGTCGAGTCACGTCCAGCGGCGACAGCTTTGCCGCTCCCGCCGGCGCGCCCCACGGTAAAATGGCGGCGCGACGATCCACGCCGGCATGACAAAGCCACGATTTGGCCGAACCGATGCAGTGCCACGGGGTCCTGGTTCCTTCATCGCGGGCATAAGCCCCGACCGCCAGAGACGCATCCGCCGTCCACGGCAGCGCCAGCGAACCCGGCACCACCCGGGCTGGATCGGGCAGATAACACCAGGACGGCAACAGTTCCAACGCCCGCAGTTCACCGGGCGCGATCAACTGGGGCACGGCAAAAAGTTCCACCCGGCGCGTCGCCGCTTCCGTATCGCAGCAGGCCACGGCGATATTGGTGGTGCCAAGGTCGATACCGACAATGAACCGGGACTTATGCATGAGCGGTCACCGTGGTGCTGCGCAGTTCGAATTCCAGTCGCCACCGCTTTCCGGTGGCCGGCTCGATGCACCAGAGCTGCAAGGTCCCGGTTTCGGTCAGGTCGCCATGCAAAGTAACCGGAATCAGACTGCCGGCCGGAACCTCGTCTGCCGCCGGCAGGGTCGCCGTCAGCGCCGGCAATTCAAATAAGGCGGGGTCCTTGTCCGCGTCGGGCAGGATGGTCCCGATCACGTCGTCCTGCCGTTCCGTCGACCCGAAGAACCGGAAGCTGACATCCTCTCCGACCACCAATCCCAGTCCGTCATAAGGAATGTCGCTCCCCGTACCCTCTTCGGCCCCGATCGGTGCCAGGCACAGCGCCTGCACCGGCGCCCGGAAACCGGGAATGGCGGGCAAGGTTGATTCGATACCGATATAATAGGCATGGGAACTGCCGGCCCGGACCCGAACCCCCCGGCCCCGGCGCACCAAGGCATAAGCACATCCGCCGCGGGAAACCGCCAGATCGGGATCGGTTCCCGCCAACTCGCGCAGTTCGGCCCCGGCCCCCAACCAGGAGCGCACCGTCTGCAGCAGCCGTTCCCGTACCGCTTTCGCCTTGGTAACGCCGCCATTGAACAGAATCCGGTTGGGAAGCAGTTCCGGGGTCGTGCAATGACGGGAGATGAGTTCGGCCAGGTGAAGGGTGACCGCCGGATCGGATTCATAGCGCAAGCCGTAAGTACGCAACCCGGCCCGGGGGTTGCGCCGCGGGCGCTCGTCCAGACCGCAAACCGGAAAAAAGCCGTCAACAATCATCTGTTTCAGCTCGGCAGCGGTAATCCGGGTGGTAATCGTACCGCCGATAACGCTGCTGCCGCGCCCCAATACAGTAAGGGGTTGTTCGATCACGTTCGGATCATCGAGCATCTTTTCCTTGGCCCGGCGACAAGCATAAGTCAACCCCATAATCTGATACTGATCGAGCTGTAGATTGCGTTCCTGCTGTAGTTTGACGGCGGTATTGTAGGCGGCGGCCAGGTCCATATTGTCGCCGCCGAGCAGAATGTGACGTCCGACCGCCACCCGTTCCAGTTCCAGATTGCCGTCCCGATCGATCGCCCGAATCAGGCTGAAGTCGGAAGTCCCGCCGCCGATGTCGCAGACCAGCACCACATCACCGGGAACCAACCCGGTCCGCCAGGAATCCGTATGTCGATGCAGCCAGGCATAAAACGCGGCCAACGGTTCTTCCAGCAGCACGACCGTCAATCCGGCGGCACGGGCGGCTTCGACGGTCAATTCCCGAGCCACCGCGTCAAAGGAGGCGGGCACGGTCAGAATAATCTGCTGTTCCTCGATCAGCGCTTCGATATCCGCTTCGGCCATGACATAATTCCAGGCGTCGCGAATATGGGCCAGAATCCGGCGGGTCGCTTCGAGCGGAGAAATCTGCCGCGCCGGATTGTTCCGTCCGGGCGGCAACACCGCCGCCCGGCGGTCCACCTCCTCGGCACACAACCACGACTTGGCGGAAACAACCGTCCGGTCCGGTTCGCGGGCGGCATTGGCGCGAGCAAATTCCCCCACCGCGAAATCGGCCCCGGTACACCACGGCAAAGCAAAAGCCGCCGCCGGATACGCGCCTTCATCCGGCAGATAAACGGCGGAGGGCAAAACCCCAAGCGCCCGGGTTTCTCCCGGCGCCACCACCTGCGGAATTTTGAAGAGCTGCGGAACGGGGTTTTCCGCCGCCGTGTCAATATAGTAAACCACGCTATTGGTGGTTCCCAGGTCTATACCAATCAGATAACGCATTTTTTCTTCCTCTTATATCTAAAAAAAAATATTTGCTCCGTGCCATGCCATAGGACCGCCGCCGCAACGTTATACCGTCCCGATGATCAGCTCCGGGTCCCGGGCCGAACTTTGTTCCGGGACGCTTTCTTTTTCATGTCGGAAGCGGATGAGGTGGATTTTCCGGATTTTTTCTTTTTCTTCTTTTTCTTGTCTTTGCCGCCGCCCCGTCATCCGATCAGCACCATGACCACCCCGGTCAGCAGCCATAACGCGGCAAAGGTATAAA
>JAQUZV010000143.1 GCA_028691155.1 Victivallales bacterium | reverse complement strand
CCGGCCGCACTCCGGGGGGCCACCATGAGCAGTCCAGACATCCGCGCCGGTATGGCCATGCTGATTGCCGCCTGCGCCGCCCACGGACGCAGCCATATCATGAATACCGACATGATTGCCCGCGGCTATGAAAATCTGGCGGAAAAATTCCGCCCATCGGGGTTGCGCTCGACCTTGCCGATCAATAATCACCATCGCCCCATCCCCCGTCACCAACATACGTCACAACCAGACGCCCATTTTCCGTAAAGATCGGGGAGGAGAAGGAATCGAGTGTTTTTCCCTCCATTTCCTCGTCCTCTCTCACCCCACCGGACGTACGGATTCCGCCTCACGACGCCCCCTGCCCGTCTGCTGCCGCCTTCCCCCCGGTGGATGGCGTCGGAACTTTCACCCGTCAAGCCATGCCGGACGCACAAAAAAAAACGGGAACGCCCCGTAAGGAACATTCCCGTTCGACAGTCGAAATGACAGGCGCGACTCAGAGTTTGAAGAGCCGTTGCGCGTTGCCGGCCGCAATCAGCTGCCAATCCGCCTCGGACAATTCCAGAAATCCCAGTTTGAGCAACGCCGGTTCGACCTCCCGTAGCGGCGCCCCGGAACCAAACAGCACATGATCCGCGCCGATGGCCTCGATCAATCGGGGCAGATGGCCATTGTACGAGCAGGCAATCCGACTCATTTCAACATAAAGGTTGTCCGGAGCCTTCTCGCCGTCATACGGCAGACTGGCGTCAACCAGAATCACTTTCGTTTGCGGATGCCGCAATGCCGCCTGACGGGCCGGTTCCGACCACAACTCGGTCATGACGTCCAACCGCTGGGCGCCGCGGAAGTCGGTCAGGCGCGACGGGATCAACACCGGGACATCCATCGCCCCGGCCGCCTCCAGCAGCGCATCGGCTTCCGGACCGTCATGGTCGTAACCATGATAAAGCGGAGTCATCCGAACCGCCCGGAAGTTCCACTCGCTGACGCAACGCCGCAAATCCTCTTCCCAGCGCGGCAACAGGGGATTAATCCCGGCACAACCGTAGAAGTAGCCGTTTTTTTCCGCCGCCAACGCCGTCGCCAACTCTTCGTTGCCAGACTGCGGGTCGATATAGAACACCGCATTGGTGGAAGCCACCAGTGCGCCGTCGATTCCCAATGCGGTCAGATGCCGGCGCAGTTCGGGCAGTGTCTGATTTTCCACCGGCCGAAACGGCCAGTGCCCGGTAGCAGTATAACAATCGAATATCATTTTCTACGCCCTCTTCATCGCGGCAATCCGATTCCAGTTACCGCTGCATACTTTTTTCATTTCCTCCGGGGAAAGCTTGGCGGCATAAAGCTTGCCGACGCCCTCTTCGATCGACATGTCCGTGGCAAAAAGCACCCGGTCGATCCCCACCGCCTCAATGGTTTTGCGCACAATCATGCTGTCGCACACCGAACCGCCGATATCGATGAAATAGCGGTCGGACTTAATGCCCCGCAAAACGCGCAGGTTCCAGAACCAGTCGCCGCCGCCACCGATATGGCCCTGCATGAAAATGGTATCGGGAAAACATTCCAGCGCGTTCAGGAAATGCTGTGCATTGCTGATGCGCGGCTGTTCCCGGATGGTGCCCGGATCGGTGACTTTGCCGGCGTGCATCAAAACCGGAATCCCGAGACGGGCCGCCGTACTCATAATCGGTTCCTGCCGGGGATCGTCCACCGTCTGCTGGTGATACAACTTGATGCCGGAAAAACCCCAGTCTTTAACGCAATGTTCGATTTCGGCGGCCGCTTCGTCCGGATAGTTCGGATCGACGAAGACAAAACCGATAAAACGATCCGAAATATCCATGGCTTCCCGCACCATCGCATTCATTTTCCGGAATTCGGCCGGGGTAACCCGGTCGGTCATAACCGGCGCGGAAATAACCATTTTTTCAATGCCGAGCAACGGCATCATTTTCAAATGACAGTTGACCAGATTCATATCCAGCCGACCATCCCGGTCCGGCCAGACATGATTGTGCGCGTCAACCGTCGCGTACTCCCGGGGAAATGCCCCGACCTTACAACGGCTTTTCATAGTTCCCGACTCCGTTTTTAGGTTCATGACGTCACCTCATCTTGTTGCTTCTCCACCTGCAGCCGCAAGGCCCACGGGCCGGACCGGAGCCGGAGAAGCCGAGGATTAATAATTATGCGGTTCCCGTCCTGCGGATCGGAAGCACGCGATTACCATTTCCGGCGGAATTATCATCCGCTTCAAATCTTAATCTAACCGCAGTTGCCGCTTCTGGCAAATAATAACCCGTTTTTTTTTACGGACGGACCACAAACAGATTCATCCCGACCGCAAAATGTCCCGTCCGATCATCTCGCCGCAAGTCGGCGCATCCGACAAAAGAACCGGTGCGGACACCGCACCGGTTGATTATCATACTTCAATTTGGTTTACCGCCGACCCAACCTGACGGCAACCATCTTTTTTACAGGCCGGGCAACTGAATATTGAATCCTTCCCACTGATTGAGATACTGTGCCGTCACCATGACTACAGCCGCCACCAGCAACAACATGGCCACAAAATTACACAGCCCGAACAAGAATCCCGGCTCTTCCGCCGCCATCCCGGAGGCAATTTCATTGACCTTGCCGGCAGGAACTTTTGCTTCCGCTTTCGGTTCGGCTTTGATTTGCGGCGCAGCAACCGGAGTCTTTTCTTCTTCGCCCTTGAATTTCAATCCGCCACCACCGGCGGGAGGCTTTACGCCGGAATCCTTCTTCGAAATCATAATGGAACTATGCGGCTTTTCGCCGGTCACAGGAGTCACCGGTTTCAGACCGGACGCCGTCGGAGGAGTCACCGGTTTCAAACCGGACGCCGTTGCCGCCGCCGCAGCAGCGACATCTTCCACCGTCTGCATTTTCGGTGCAACTTTAATGGTCGCATCAGAGGGTTTATCCGCAGCCGAATCCAACTTCGCGGTGGCCACCGGTTTCAATTTAATCGACGAAGGAGCAGTCGCCGCCGGCTGGGTTTCAGCCGCGGATACGCTGGTAGTACTTTGGGCCGTCAACGGCTTCAGTTTAATCGTTTTCTTGGCCTGGCCCGGCGCCATTCTCTTCAGATTGCCGGTATCGGTATCCCGCAGACTCATCGGGTCGCGGACCGGAGTAACCACGGTTTTCAAGGCATCGCCGGAAGCCGATGCGGCTTGATTCGACTTGTTTTCGGACTCGTTAGTTTCTGCCATTTCAATCCTCTCGAATTATTTGCGGCACGCAGCCGATTTTGCCGTTTGACAACTGTTTGCGAATAAATTACCACAAAACCATTGCTATTGCAAACGCTAAAAGCCAATTTAAGTCACGATTATTCCGCCATCGGACGAATCAACCGTAAATAGCCTTGATGCGATCCTTGATATCCATGAAGTTGATATCGGCCTGGTAAATGTCCTTGAAGCAGTCCCCGGCCTTTTCTTTGTTGCCCATATCGGAATAAACCAACCCCAGATGATAAACGGCATCTTTTTTGGCATTATCCATCACCGGCATTTCGCTGATCGCCTTTTCAAACTGTTCCACCGCCAGGTCATACTGCTTCTTGCGGTGGAAACAACGCCCGATGTACACCATGGCATTCAAACGATATTTGGGCGCCCGCTGCCCCATCTGGAGCTGTTCCAAAGCATCGTCAACCATGTTGCCGTCCCAATAAACCAAACCGAGCTGATAACGCAACACACTGTCGTTCGGGAAGTTGTTGACCCGTTCCACAGCGCGGGTCAGACGATAACGGTATTTTTCCTTTTCCAGTTCGGACGTGTCCCTGCCGGCGGCCTTGCCCGCGGCAATCTGCCGGTCGAAACGATCCATGACCACCCGTTCAATGCGAACGTCAATCATCGGGTCGAGCTTGCCCATCTTTTCGGTAATCTTATTATAGGCCGCCTCCGCTTCATCGAAACGCTCGGCGCGATGCAGGTATTCGGCCAGTTTGCGGTAATTGTCAATGGTATCATTGCCGTCCGCAATTTCCTTATGATACTGCTCGATCATATCGGCGACATCGTCTTCGGAACGCGCAATCCGGTCTTCCTTTTCGAGCGAAAGCGATTCTTCCCCGTCTTTCAGTTTGGTGGTAAAGTCACCACTTTCATTCCAGCGTCCCTTCTCCATACTGGCCATGGCGGCGGCTTCCCGCAACTCCTGTTCGATTTCCAGATTCTTCGGATGCAACTGCGCAATCTGCTGAAAAACATGCAATGCCTTGATGTTTTCGCCGTTTTTACGGTAAAGCTCCACCAAATTACGCAAATTGGTTTCATTCTTGGGCTGATATTCGCGCAGAATCTGATAAGCTTCGATCGCAATCTGATCGGCATCGGCGGCCTGCGCCGCCTCCGCCAGTAAATTGAGCGCCAGCGGATCGGAAAGATTCTGTCCCACCATCTCTTCGGCCAGCCCCATTGCTTTCAACGGATCCTTTTTGATGGTCCGACGAATCTTGGGGGCATGGAAACGATTCTTAATCGTGCTGGACCATTTGGCAAAACTGCCGAGTTGCCCCGTCAACTTCCGTTCCACATCCCGCAAAGCATCACGAGCCGCCTGAAATCCCGGTTCCTTTTTGACAATTGACTTATAGAGTTCACGGGCATATTCCAGATTGTTTTTCTTACAGGCTTCACCGGCACGCTGGAAAGTGTTGCGCAACCCGCTTGAAATTTCATTCAGCTCTTTTCGTTCCATGATTTTGTTGCTTCCTGTTTGCAGCAATGTATGTAAATTAACGCGGTATGCAGCAAATTACTATAAATAAACATTTTTTTCAAGTCGTATCGACGAAAACCAAACCAAAAACAGCAAAAAAATCCACTTTTCTCCTTATCGCAATTTGAGGTTAAAGCGTTTCCGGCTATATTAAACGCCTTATTGACATTGTAACTTTGCAGCAGTTTATACCATGAATACCAACGATACCATCGCAGCGATCTGTACCGGCACCGGCGGCGCCATTGCCGTAATCAGGATTTCCGGCGCCGCCGCCGGAGAAATCGGCAACCGAGTCTGGCACGGACGTCACCCCCTCGAACGGAGTCGCGCCCGGTTGATGATGCTTGGAACAGCACAATTCGCCGGACGCGGCGGCGACCTGGCCCTGGCCGTATATATGCCCGGCCCCAACAGTTATACCGGCGAAGACATTGTGGAAATTCAATGCCACGGCGGTAATCTGACGGCAGGAAAAGTGCTGGAAGCCACCCTGAAAGCCGGAGCCAGAATGGCCGCACCGGGAGAGTTTACCTACCGGGCTTTCATCAACGGGAAAATGGACCTGACCCAGGCGGAAGCCGTGGCGGACATCATCAACGCCGGCAGCAATATGGCCCTGCTCCTGGCGGAACGCCAAAATGCCGGAATCCTGGGACGCCGCCTCGGAGCTTTGCGGCAACAGCTGATCGGAATTCTGGCGGAATCCGAGTCCCGGCTGGACTTTACCGAGGAAGATCTGGACTGGACACCGGGCGAGGAAACCGCCACCGCCCTTCGCGCCATACACCACGAATTACAACTCATCTTGGCGTCACGACAGGAAGGCGCCGTCCTGCGCAACGGCATCCGGGTGGTTATCGCCGGACGTCCCAACGCCGGAAAATCGAGTCTGCTGAACTGGCTGCTGGGTTTCGACCGGGCCATTGTCACCGCCATTCCCGGCACCACCCGCGACACCCTGGAAGAAACCGCCCATCTGCGCGGCATTCCCGTGCACCTGACCGACACCGCCGGTTTGCGCGAAGCCGACAACCTGATTGAAAATCTGGGTATCGACCGCAGTCGGAAATCCCTGTCCTGCGCCGAAGTGGTGCTATGGGTTCTGGACGCCTCATCCGTACCGGAAGCCGAAGTGAGTGAAATGCACCGCCGCCGCCCCGATACCACCCCGACCATCGCCATCTGGAATAAACTGGACCTGATCGTCCCCGATCACCCGCTGCCGGAAACCAACCTGCCCACGGTCGGAATCTCCGTAGTGCAGCAAACCGGAATGACGGATCTGCTGGATGAATT
>JAQUZV010000142.1 GCA_028691155.1 Victivallales bacterium | reverse complement strand
CCTACGCCTGCCATGCGGCCGCCGCATTTGAACTGGCGACCCGGCTGGCGACCGGGTTGTCGGCCCTGGCGGTCCCCGGCAACTGGGACCGCCGCCGCTGGAACTGGTTCGGCCCGGAAATCTGGGAGGAGCTTTTCCGCGAAGCCGGTTACCATTTTCTCCTGAATCATGAATACTGTGATCGCGGTATCCGTTTCTGGGGAACCGATGACTTTCGTTGCGGCACGCCCAGCTATCGTGTCCCGGCGCGAAAATGTTTTTCTCTGGTCATCTCCCACAACCCCGACGCCATTATTCCGATGGAAGAACATTATGCCTCCATCGATCTGATTCTGTGCGGCCACACCCACGGGGGCCAGGTCAGGATTCCCGGTCTCGGCGCCATCGAAACCTCCTCGTTCTACTGGCGCAAATTCGATTACGGCCACTATCGCCACGATCATACCGGCACCCATCTGATCGTCACCTCGGGCCTG
Organism: Victivallales bacterium; assembly: GCA_028691155.1. Lineage (GTDB taxonomy): Bacteria > Verrucomicrobiota > Lentisphaeria > Victivallales > SZUA-371 > SZUA-371. Next base: position 5,594 of record JAQUZV010000142.1, on the reverse strand, counting down.
GGCCAGAGTGGAGTGCCGTTCCGGTTTTTCTGCCGTCCGGAAATGGTCCTGATCCGACTGCATTACCATCCTGCGGGCAACATCGCCCCCAATCGGTCCGCCACCACCGAAGCCGCCGCAAAATAACGGGTTGCGACATACCATTTTTTTGAAAAAAATTTCGTCCCGGGATGATTTTTCATCCTCGTCGGTGTATATTTTCGATAGATATGGAAAAGAGATATTATTTATCAAGATGAACCGCAACCGGGTTTTCAGGGAGAACCACCATGAGAAAGTTAATCATCTTCATCGTCATGCTGGCAGGGGCCTGTGTCTGGGCCGGTGCCACCGACGATGCGTCATATGACAGTTTTTATCGGGTAAAGGGGGAAAAGCAGCACGGTCATTATTATTACGGCTACAATCTGACCACCAAAACCGATACGTTCCTGTCCGTTTTGCAGCTTAAAACCACCGGCTACGATGCTTTCGGCTATTTCACTTTCGACAAAACCGGCATTACCGGTATGAATGAACTGGCGTTCAACAGCGGAAATACTGCCGACATCGGCAATGTCGCTTCCGGGACCAATGTCGGGTTCTGGATGAAATCCGACGGCGTCACCTACTATTCGCTCGATTCCATGAACACTACGCCGATCATCAATACCTATGACAAAAACAGCACCATCTTCACCACGGCGGAAATCAGCAGCGGCACGTGGTCGGACGGCATTGAATTCAAGGTCAAGGCGGAAAAAGCGCACCCGGTCGGACAGCCGTTGCCCGGAGTTCTGCTCAGTACGGCCATCGGGCTGGCAGGATTGGCCGGCTGGAAACTACGCCGTAAATGAACAATCGGTCACCACAGGAAGGCAGCCGGAATCGGGTGCTTTTCCTGAAAAAAATCTCCGGCCACCGACGGACAACCGGCCCGGGCGTAACCGATAAAAGTTCTTCACCGGCCCGGCAATTCCCGAACACAACTTTCTCCGGCCACCGCAAAAATCCCCCGGCATTGCTTTCCGGGCTCCTCTGTACCCGGCCCAGCGGGGAAATATCGGCAAATTTCGGGTAATGTATTGTAAAAGAAGTCAAAGGTATGCTAGATTATCGATTTGGGAAATGATCTGTATTTTGGAACAGGAAGTAGTTCCGGTTACATCAAATAGTTACCGGTCAAATCAAATAATTAATGGTATTTTGAGCAAATGCATATTTACAGAACGCATGATTGTGCCCGGCTCCGCAAGGAGAATGTGGGAGAACAGGCCCGACTTTCCGGATGGATTCATAGTGTCCGCGACCACGGCGGAGTAATTTTCATCGACCTGCGCGACAACTACGGCATCACGCAGGTAGTGATCGATCCCCAATGCGAGTTCTATCAGGAACTGGAAAGATGGCGGGTGGAAACGGTAGTCTGCTTTACCGGCCGGGTCGTGGCCCGGGCGCCGGAAACCATCAATCCGAAACTCCCGACGGGAGAAATCGAAGTGTTTGCCGAAACCATGACGGTTCTCGGCGAAACCGAAGTATTGCCGTTCCAGGTGGCCAAGGAAGAAGCCACGCCGGAAGCAATGCGCCTGAAATACCGCTTCGTCGACCTGCGCCGCGATCACCTGCACCGCAATATTCTATTGCGCAGCCAGGTCATCCAGGAACTCCGGCGCCGAATGTGGGATCAGGGGTTCAACGAATTCCAGACGCCGATTCTGACGGCCAGTTCGCCGGAAGGAGCGCGTGACTATCTGGTCCCCAGCCGGTTGCACCCCGGCAAATTCTATGCATTGCCCCAGGCGCCGCAACAGTTCAAACAATTGTTGATGGTGGCCGGGTTCGACCGTTATTTCCAAATTGCACCGTGTTTCCGCGACGAAGACGCCCGCGCCGACCGTTCTCCGGGTGAGTTTTATCAGTTGGACATCGAAATGAGTTTCGTCTCTCAGGACGATATTTTTGCCGTACTGGAAAATCTGCTGGTCGGGGTTTTTCATAAATTTTCCACCAAAGAAATGTCGCCCGCGCCATTTCCCCGCATTCCCTACCGTGAAGCGATGCGGCGTTACGGTTCGGATAAACCGGATCTGCGCAATCCGCTGGAAATGGTCGACGTCTCCGAGGCATTCCGCCATTCCGCCTTCAATGCTTTTTCCGGTGTGGTGAAGAAAGGCGGCGTCGTCCGCGGCATTCGAGTACCCAAGGTGGCGGACAAGTCGCGTAAGTTCTACGACGACATGATCGCGTTTGCCAAGGAAAACGGCGCCAAGGGCATGGCTTATATTATCTGGACCAACGGCGAAGAAAAGAGTCCGATTCTCAAGTTTATGAACCGGGAAGAGATCGACCAGGTCAAGGCGGCGGGTCAAATTGAAGACGGCGACGCCATGTTCTTCCTGGCCGATAAGGAAAACACGGTCATGCCGATCGGCGGCGCCGTTATTAAAGAACTGGGACAGCAGTTGGGACTGATCGATCCGAACGTCTTCAAGTTCTGCTGGATCATCGATTATCCGATGTTCGAACTCGACCCGGAAACCGAGGAAATCATGTTCAGCCACAATCCGTTTTCCATGCCCCAAGGCGGCATGGAAGCGTTGCTGCAACAGGATCCGCTGGATATTCTGGCCTATCAGTATGACATTGTCTGCAACGGCATCGAGCTCTCCAGCGGCGCCATCCGTAACCATCGTCCGGACATCATGTACAAGGCGTTCGAGATCGCCGGTTACGAACGCAAGACCGTCGACGAAAAGTTCGGCGGCATGATCAGCGCCTTTAAACTGGGCGCGCCGCCGCACGGCGGGATCGCCCCGGGCGTGGACCGTATGGTAATGCTCCTGGCCGATGAACCGAATATTCGCGAGGTCATTGCTTTTCCCTTCAACCAGCAGGCACAGGACCTGATGATGGACGCCCCGGCGGAAGTTACCATGAAACAACTGCGGGAACTGCATTTGAAAGTGGTAGTGCCGGAAAACAAAAATAAAGACAAGGACGATAAAGGCGGCAAAGCCTAAACCGCCGGGTTCTCCGGGCATGAAGCCGCAGCGGGGTCATGCCCGATTGTCGCACCGCTTTCTCCCCCGGGGAGAAATGCAGGTGGAGTCGCCATAACGGCAAAACCGGTTTGGAGACGGAAAATTCGATGTATCCATTCGCAATACATAAAGGGAAAAAATCGAAAAGGTCCCTGATCCGGATCGCTTTTTCGGTGATGTTGATTGCAGGAGCATGTTTTTTCTGGTATTACCGTTACGAATATCAACAACGTTGCCGGGCCTATGATACGATTATCCATCGGGCCGCCCGGCGGCATTGCATCGATTACCGGTTGCTGCGGGCGGTAATCATGCAGGAAAGCAATTTTCGTGTCAACGCCAGAGGCACCAGCGGCGAGGTAGGACTGATGCAGGTACGCCCCGATGCCGCGGGAGCGGCTCAGGACTGGGCCGTTTCCCGACGCATTCCCAAACCGTGCCCGGGACTGATTTCCGATCCCGAACTGAATATTGAAATCGGAGCGTGGTATTTGTCCCGGGCGTTGCGGCATTGGCGAAAATACGACGACTGCATTCCGCTGGCATTGTGCGAATACAATGCCGGCTGGTCGAATGCCAACAACTGGAAACCGGTGGTTTACGACGGCAAGGTCCTTGACCGGATCACCTTCCGCAGTACCCGGGCCTATGTTGAAGGTATCATGAAAAAATATCAGGAACAAATTGAGCCAAAGGAACCATTACCGCATGATTAAAATTTTCACCATGCTCGCGGGCAGTGTTTTAGGAATAATATTGGTGACCGGTGCCGCGGCCGGGGAAGCAAAGTCCGGTTATCGCATCGATTTTTCCCGGACTGAAACCCGGAACGGTCACGATTTCCCCAAGGGATGGGCGGAAAAAGGCACCAAATGGGGTGTCCCCAATACCAGGTTTTACATCCGGAAAGACCGTAAGACCAACAGCCACATTCTGGTCGTGGAGGCCAACAAAGCCACCGGAGCCATTCTGTATGACATCTATCGCCATGTCAATTTGTCGCAGACCCCGATCATGCGCTGGCGCTGGCGGGTTAAAGAATTACCGGTCGGAGCCGACGGACGCAACAAAGACAAGGATGACCAGGCGTTGGCGGTCTACCTCGGCACCGGCAATCTGATCCGCAAAAGCATTGCTTATCGCTGGGAAACGGAAACGCCGATCGGAGCATCCGGCAACGTCAGCTACGGCAGCGGAATGATAAAAGTAGCGTGGTTCTGCCTGCAAAATAAAACCGTTCCCGCCGGGGAATGGGTCATCTCGCAACGCAACGTGGCCGAAGATTTTAAAAAAATCTATGGAGAAATACCGCAAAAATTTGTCGTCAGCATCGGCGGCAACAGTCAGTATACCCAATCCCGCGCGCTGGGAGAACTCGACTACATTGAGTTCCTGCCCGCAGCGGCAGCCGTCTCCCGGGACGTTGCGTCCACCGGAGAATAGTCGCGCCATCGCCATGCTCGCGTTCCGGGCGCGCGCGGGAAAAGGAATTCCGGCCGTCGGCATCGCAACCCAGATCACGGCGTAACGAACGATGAAGAGAAAACGGATGGCAATGATAAATCCCGACATCGTCAACCAGTGGATGCAGGCCTATCGCGGCCGCAATATCCATCTCGGGTTCAGCGGCGGCGCCGACAGTACCGCATTGCTGCTGCTGCTGCACCGGGCGGCAACGGCATGTCATCTGAAACTCCAGGCGGTTCATTTCGATCATCGGCTACGCCCCGACAGCACCGCCGACGCCACATGGTGCGAACAGTTCTGCCGGAAACAACGCCTGCCCTGCCGCGTCGTCACCCTCTCCGTGCTGCCGTCTCCCGGGGAGACCCTGGAAGCGGCGGCCAGGCGCTGCCGACTGGCCGCCTGGAAGCAAGTGACCGAACCGGATGCCGTCATTGCCCTGGGACACCATGCGGGGGATCGGACGGAGAATCTCCTGTTGCGGCTGTGCCGGGGCTCCAACGTGTCGGCGCTGACCTCGATGCGAACCGAACAGGTCATCGACCATCGAACCTTTATCCGACCGCTGCTGGCTTATACCCGGGCCGAGATTATCGCCTTTCTTCAGGCCGCTGGCGTTTCCGACTGGCGCGAAGATGCCTCCAACCGCGATACCGCGTTTCAACGCAACTTTTTCCGCCGGGAAATTCTCCCGGCAATCTATCGAAAACTGCCGGCCGCCGCCACCGGATTGATCCGCTCGCTGGAAGTGCTGGAGCAGGACGCCGACTTCATCGAAACCGCCGCCGCCGCCATCCTGACCGCAATGGATACGACCGCCGGACTGGATCTGAAGCAATTCAACCGGCTGCACCCGGCCCTGCGCATCCGAATTCTGCGTTACTGGATGCAGCGGGAAGGCGACGGCGTCGACTTCATCCCCGAACGCCACGTCCTCGACCGCCTGGCGGACGCCGTCCATGCCCCGGCCGGAGACACGGTGACAGTCCCGTGCCGCGGCGGCCGGGAACTGACCGTGCACCACGGCAAAATAACCCTGCATCGTCCGCTCACGCCGCCACCACCGCCGCAAACCAGGTCATGGCGACAACATCCGACCAGATCGGA
>JAQUZV010000141.1 GCA_028691155.1 Victivallales bacterium | reverse complement strand
ATGAACATGAATCCGAACCAGCGTCGCAAACTGGCCGGAACCGTCAATCTGGTTCTGGCGGTAAGTCTGATCTTTTGCTGCCTGGTATTCCTGGGCGGGATCAGGACGGAAAGAAACGATGAGGCCGCAACCATCTCGGCACAGACGAATTTTGCCATTGCCACCGTGGCCGGGACCGGATCGGAGGCGTCATGGCGACAGGCGGCGGAAAAACATCCCGAATTGCTCATCCGGGCGGCATGTACCGAAACACGCGAATAACCGGATCCCGACCGGCCGGGTCTAATTCCGGCCGCAGCAGCACAGGTTGATGTAAATGGAGATCAACAACGAGCACATGCAGCAGCGAACCGTCCGGCTGGTACTGATTCTGGCGGCATGGGCGGTGGTCATCGTCATCTTCCTGCTCAACTACAGTGTCTTCCAACGTGACCGCTATCGGCGGCAAAGCCGAAAACTGGCGTGGCGGACCGGAACTTACACCGCCCTGCGCGGGCGAATCATCGCCGCCGACGGAACGGTGCTGGCCTGGAGTGAAAAAAGATATGCCCTGATGCTGACGCGAATGATTGCCGCCGACAAAGCCGCCGACCTGGTCCAGGAACTGTCCCGGCTTCGTCCTGGCTCTTACCCCGATCTGACCGCCGTCCAGATTCCCCGGGTTCTGTGTCCCCGTCTCTCCCCGGATGAAATCGGTCGCGCCGCCCCCCTGCTGAAAAGATTTCCGGCCCTCCAGTTGCTGGCCAGGGAGGAACGAGCCTACCGGATTTCCGCGGCCGACTGCGCCCGGGTGGGCGAAGTAATCTGGCGTGGCGGACGCATGGTCGGGATATCGGGACTGGAACAACAATATGACCGCGTTCTGACCGGCCGGGACGGCGTCTACCGGGTCATGGTCAATCGCCATGGCCAATGGGTTCCCGGTTCCTGGCAGGCGGTCAATGCACCGGAAAACGGCCGGGATGTCCGTCTGCCGCCGCCGGATCGGGTCCATGGGGGGCAACATGAATAGACGTCTGCCCCTGATTCAACCGGAAATCCGCCTGGCCCTGACCATCCTGATTCTGCTGCTATGGGGCGGGTTTACCATTTACAGCTCCGAGAGCATGAGTAACGCCGGCGGCAGCGAATCATTCGGTTGGCGGCAACTGTGCTGGGGGGGAATCGGAATGCTTTTCTTCCTCGGGGCCATTCAAATTCATTTCGAACGATTGTATGCTTACTCCTGGTATCTGGCCGTCGTCGTCCTGGCACCACTGCTGCTGGTATGGTGCTGCGGAATAAGAATCAACGGAATGAGCGGATGGTACAATCTGGGCGGTATGTTCTTTCAACCGTCGGAAATAGCCAAACCGTTTTTTCTGCTATTATTGTGTCGTCTGGCCGCGACAGCGAAAAATGCCGGTCAGGCGGCATGGCGCCTGGCGACGGCGTTGCTGGTGTTTGCCGCGCCGTTATTGCTGCAACCGGATTTCGGGACGCTGCTGGTTTACGGAGCGGCAACGGTCACGGTCTTCTGGATTTTTGCCGGTAAACTGAAATGGCTGATACTGGGATTACTGACCGGAGGGCCGTTGCTGCTGGCCGCCGCTTTATCGCAACAGTATATTTTACGTCGTTTTTCGGGTTATTTTGCCCCGGAGAGCGACCCTTTCGGCGCGGGCTGGCATACGCTTCAGCTGCGTTACGCCATTGCCGGAGGCGGTCTGACCGGCTCCGGGTTGGGGCATGCGGTATGGTCAAACTCCTACCTGCCCTACTCTTATTGCGATTCCGCCTTTGCCGCCATGACCGAAACCACCGGCGCCATCGGCGGCATTCTGGTGATTGCGCTGTTTCTGGCCATTGCCGTGACGGCACTGCCGTGCGGTTCGCGGCAGTCCGATCCGATCCGACGCGGCTTCATCTATTGCGGCAGCATTATGATTGTGATTCAGGCTTTTATTCATATCAGCGTCAATGTGACACTGTTCCCGGTTACCGGCCTGACCTGTCCGTTCATCAGCTACGGCGGCAGTTCCCTGACCGGAACGCTGCTGCTGGTCGGAATGATGTTTTCCGCCATGTGGCATCGGTCCCCGGCCGCCCCGAAAGCGATGTCGTATGCGGCGGTTACGGTCTCGTTGTTGTGCCGGCAAAGTGCTATTGTACATTCAGAACGTTATTGCAACCGCCAACCCGTCGGCGAATAAAAGCCAAAGGGGAACCAATATTACCCAAGGAACCAAATGACGACTGAACCGCTTACAGAATTACTGGACCGGGCGCTGACAGCCCGAAGTTCGCTGCTGGAGCCGCGACACGAAACCGCATTCCGATTGTTCAACGGTTTTACCGAAGGCGAGCCGCGCCTGGTGATCGATATCTATGCCGCCACCGCCTTGATCGGCAACTACGCCGATCCGGCCGCCGCGGGAGAAACAATGGCGACCACGGCCGCCGCCTGGTTGAAAGAAAAGCTCCCCTGGCTTCGGACCATTGTGCTCAAGACCCGTAACAGTCAGTTGCTGGAAGACCGCAACGGCCTGATTATTGCCGGGGACGCTGCGGCACGGCGCATTCGGGAGAATGGAGTATGGTACGCCGTGGATTTGTGCCGCAATCGCGATGCCGGTTTTTTCTCCGACACCCGTCATCTGCGCGAATGGCTGAAAAATAACCTGGCCGGAAAAACAGTATTGAACACTTTTGCCTATACCGGCAGTCTCGGAATTGCGGCTCTGGCCGGCGGAGCCGCCCGGGTCGTACAGACCGATCTCAGTCGCAACGGTCTCAACCAGGCCAAAACCTCCTGTTCGCTCAACGGTTTTCCGATTGATAAGAAAGATTTCCTGACCGGCGATTTTTTCCGTATGATCGGACAATTGAAACGCCGGCAGGAACTCTTCGACTGCGTCATTATCGATCCGCCGTTTTTTGCCTCCGGCCATCGTGGCACCATTGATCTGGAGCATCATGCCGACCGACTGATCAACAAAGTGCGGCCGTTGGTCAAGGACGGCGGGTATCTGGTTTGTGTCAACAATGCATTGTATTTAAGCGGTCAAGAATATCTGGCCATGCTGGAACAACTGGGGGCCGACGGGTATCTGGAAGTTGCGGAACTGATTCCGGTCCCGTCCGACTTCACGGTGGGAGAAGCCGATCCTGCCCGACCGGATCCGGCGCCGTTCAATGATCCCACCAAAATAGCCGTACTCAAGGTGCGTCGCAAAAGCGACGGGGCAGAAAAAGAGAACCATCCGAATTAATGAGAGTAATATCGTGCCATCCGGCCACGGGTTCAAACGCTACGGTAGTGTTCGCGGGGATAATCCGGGAAAAAAACGTTTTTTTCGGGGAAAAAGTTTGCAATACTCCCGATAACCGGGCATATTTTCATTTTTCCGGGCAGGCCGGCTTAGCTCAGTTGGTAGAGCAGTTGACTTGTAATCACCAGGTCGTCGGTTCGAATCCGACAGCCGGCTCCATTTTTCCTCCTCAATTCACCTCAAATTGCTTTAACCTGCAAAATGAGGTTTTACCCTGTCTTTAAAACATGAATTTACACATTTTTCTCACATAAAAAAGCGGAAATTTTAGGTTGAAATACCTTTGTTGTGGTCTATTTCCCCCCGGGACATTATCCCATCGTCCCTCATGCAAGTGGCTTATAATTGGGCTTGCAAGGGGCTTGTCAGGCAAGAAACACCAGCCAGACTATTCCCGACTGATAACCATATTCCCCGGCCTTATGGCTGATTCAATGATGGAAAAACAGCGACAAAAGGATTCCCTGTGTAAAAAATGTGTAAATCAAGATTATGTTTTCTGCCACAATCTGGGCTGTTTACTGAAAACTTATCTTTCCCCTGAAGACAACATTTCTTTTAATGCGTCTATTTCCAGCGGCGGGCGCTGGGAATGAATCAAAGCATGGCAATTCTGGCAAAGCAGAATTAAATCCTCAATCTTAGTTATGCTTTTCCCTTCACGCTCGGCCAGCGGGTTTATATGATGAACCTCCAAACACTCTTTGGCCGCAGTTCCGTACTTGTCTTTAAAGCTAAAGCCGCATACTTCACAACGATAATCATTTTGATGCAACGCTTTTTTTGCATTGATAAGCGGTTGATTCCGCTGATAGAATACAACATATTCCCGATAGCGTTTGAGTCCTTCTTCCGCTTCTGATATAATCGGGGCGTTTATTGCCTCTGCCGTTACTGCGTCGGGCTGGTCTGTACTTGCCGCATTATGTCCGGTTTGGTCTGCAATGGACGGCATATCGTAAACCGATTCAAGGTAAGCGGCAAGTTCCGGCGAATGCGATTTCTCCGTTATCGGATGTTTTCGGGTCAATCCTAACTTTTCAATCATGGAATATGCCGCTGCGTTAAAGCCTTCGTCGTCGAAGTCATGAACCAGCACTGGCAGAGTATCTTTATCACCATAACGTTCTATGGCATCAGGCGCACTTTTATAATGTCCCGCCTTATTTTGTTCTGCTTTCGATAACGGTAATTTTTTACGGTCTAAATTGATATGAATCGTATTACTCGCTATAACAAAAAACTTCACCATGCCGATATTCATGCGAACACAATTGGGGAACAACGTAATGAAAGTTTTATCGGGAAATTTACTTTTGGCGTAATGCCAGAATTCGGCCAGTTTGACAATCGTTGCTTTTCTGATCGTATCGTCAGAAAGAAGTTTTGTAAGGATAACTAATGGATTGTTTTGAATCTGATTCCACTCTTGCAGCGCGCTATTATATAAAAATTCGCCTTGTTTATTCTTAAGCGGATAAATTGCACCTGCCGCCGCCGACTTGAGAAAGGACGCATTGCTGAAAAGCTCCATTTCCCGCAATTTTTTTATATTGGGCTGCTGGCTTAATACTTCACTTAAATACCGCAGTGAATATATCAACTGTCCGTCTTCCTGTTTTTCTCTGGAAAGCGATACGACCTCGCCGATGGCAATAACTTTTAACCCGGTTCCCGATTGCCAGAAAATGATTTTGTCGCCTTTTTCAAAGTTGGCAGGAATGCGTTTTGCATGCCATTCTTGTTTTTTTCCAAGAATGAACATTTCATTCAGCGGCTCATTATATCGTGGGTTTGCCTTTACAATCCAATAACTTAACATGGTCTTGTTCCTCCCCCGGAATTTGATTTTACAATAACCAGCAGTAAAAACTATTGAAACTCTACTTTACAATCGTTATATTTGCAAGTCTGGTTTTATCTTGCCTGAAGATAATACAAATCGGGGGTTGCGGTAGAATACGGTCAAATGTATTATGCCTATGCGCCATGAACTAATGCAAGCCATTCCTTTTCGGTTATCGGAACGGGGGCCAGTAATCCAATACGGCCAGCGCCGCATATATGGCAATATAAAGGCTCCTGGCCTTTGATTACGACGGAATACAGCTTTCCCCCTGTTCGGTTACAAACCTCGCAAATATCGCCTTTATTGCGTTGAATGCCGGATTGCAGTTTTTTGATTCTTGTTTCAAAGTTTCTCATTACATTCGCGCTCCAAAATAATAGTAAACGTAATAATTTTTTTACCGCATATCGGACAAACAATCGGCGGCGGTTCCGGCTCATCGCTATACCGGATTTCTACCTGAGGAAAATGATTGCATTTGGAATACCGTAGGTTTTGGGCCAGCTTTTGAATTCTATTGAATTTTTGAATTACGTTCATACGGTTTTCCCTTTATTCAATTCTGTAACAATCTCCTCAAGTTCGTTTAATTTTTCCATAATATCAATGGATTGCGGCGGGCCAAAAATACGATCAAGGATAATTTTAGCGGCCTGAATATCGCCTGCCTTGGCCTTTTCGATTAGAGTCTTGATAATTTCTTGCAAATCATTAATAGTAACGGTTACTAATAATTCGGCGCGGAATTTAGCAATTTGTCTGATATACGGATTGCCAGGCCCGCCGGGGTTACCTCTTCCGAATTTGCCGTCTTTCCCTCTACCGATTGGGCCGTTTAAAATCGGGTCATTTTCCATATTCATTATTTTTAACTCCATTATTGATATAATAACTCGCTCCCTGCTGCCAGTTCCTCATAAGACTGGCAATAGTG
>JAQUZV010000140.1 GCA_028691155.1 Victivallales bacterium | reverse complement strand
AGCGCACCAGTTGCCCTTCGGGATTCCGCAACACGGCCAGATAGGTACCTCCGAGCAGATTGTCCTCCTGCAACGGCGACGTTCCCCGCCGGACGGCAACCGTGCCGCCGCCCTGGGAACTGGCCTTGAACAACTCGACTTCGCCGCCGCCATGCCACTGCAACTGCAGCATGCCACGATTGTTCAACCGCAATTTGGCCCGGAAATAGACGGCGCGGGCATCGTCATCCAGATAATTCAGGTTGCGGACGCGCATTCGAATCAACTCGTCGATTTTGGCCATATCGTCGTTGTTTTTGGTCAGCAGCGCATATTCCAGCAATTTTTTGAAAATATCCGAAATGCCTTTGCGGACGTTGGCGTCGTCGGAACGCATTTTCTCGATTTTACTGTAGAAAAAGAGCGCCATATTGTAGCGGTTTTCAAACATGCCCTTATATAATTTGAGCCGGCTTTCCTGTCTTCGTTCACTGACGGTTTTGCCCATGACCGAACCGCGATTTTCACTGCTCCGCAGATTGCGGAACAGCATGTAAGCCTGCATCCGGGCCTGATCGGCGGATTCGGCATTCAGTTCCGCCGCCTTCAGATAGGAAACATATTCGAGATGGTCGTAGAGACTGGACACGGAAAAATAGGCAATCAAAGTCAACATCGCCACCAGCACGGTACTGGTAACCACCCGGTTTCTACCGCAGAAACGCCGAAACCGGTAATACAGCGGCGCCCGGTAGGCGCCCACCGGATAACCTTCGATATAGCAACGGATATCCTTGACCAAGTCCAGAACCGTGGCATAACGTTGCGCCCGGTCCCGCTGCATCGCCTTGAGGCAAATAGCTTCCAGTTCGCGCGGTACATGGTGAGACGCCGCCTTGCACGGCGGTGGAAAATCCCCCCGAACCACCCGCCGCAGAATGTCGTTGACACTGTCGTCGTCCCGAAACGGGGACTGCCGGTAAGTAAGAATGTCGTAGAGAATCACGCCCAGCCCATAAACGTCGCTACGCTGATCCACCTCGGCGGCACGCCCCGCCGCCTGTTCCGGAGACATAAACAGCGGGGTTCCGGCAATCGTTCCGTCCAGCGTCAGCATCTTTTCCCCGTGCGTCTCGGAATAAACGCCGAACTTGTCGGCCACCTCCACCTCCCCCTCGAACTTCACCAGCCCCCAGTCCATCACCATGACTTCCCCGTATTCCCCCAGCATGATGTTGGACGGTTTCAGGTCGCGATGGATCACGCCCTTGCTGTGGGCATAAGCCATCCCCTGGCATACCGAAATAAAAATTTCCAGCAACCGCGAAGCCGGATAACGTTCCCGATAGCCGCGATCGTCCGCGGCCAGCTTTTCCAGCACCTGCTGCAACGTCTCCCCGGAAACTTTCTTCATGGTAAAATAGACGCCGACATCGTCCAACACCCCCATGGCATGGACCGGCACAATATTGGGATGTTCGATCTGGGCCGTAACGATCGCTTCACGGACAATCCGGCCGACCGGACGGCGACGGCAACGGAAAGACGGCCGCAGCACTTTGATGGCAATTTCGCGTTTCAACACCCTTTCGGACGCGGCATGAACCGTACCCAGGCCGCCGCTGCCCAAACTGCGGATCCCGGTGAACTCTTTCAGGCTGGCCACCGGTTCATCCGCACCGATCAGACGGCGGATCTCATCGAAGGAAATAAATTCATCGCCGGACGACAATGCCGCCGTCAAATCCGCCGTCAGCGTCGCTTCCGGCGGCTCCGGGGTCATCGCTTCCCCGTCCGTCTCACTATGCCGCTTATTACTCATGGTGAAAAATATAACTGACGCCGCCGGGTTAATCAAGCCGGGTTCGTCAAAAGCGCAAAGTTAAGATTGCTTCATCACCGCCGCCGGAAGATAAGTCCGCCGCGGGTTAATCCGGCCGGGCCGATCAAGCCGGGTTCGTCAACGGTAATGAATCGCCAGCCAGACCGTTCGCGGCGCGGTCCGCTCCACGCGGTGGCGACAGTGCGGCGGCAATTCGAGCCAGTCGCCGGGCCGCAGAGTAACGGGTTCATCCTCCCCGCACCGCAGCACGGCAGACCCGGCCAGAACCATCACCCATTCGGTCTGCTCCTGATCGTACCAGAATCCCGGCGGCGAAGCATGGCCGTCGGAAACAATACGTTCGATCCGGACCCGGTCATTGCCGCCGAGGCGTTCGAACAGTTCTTCCGGCAGATGTTCCGGAATACGGGCAAAAATCGAGTCACGGTCGGCCATAATGCCCTCCTTGTTGCGTATATGACGTAAGACAATAACGCCGTTCGGCGCTTCCGCAAGCTTGCCGAAACCGGAAAAAGGGACTAAATTACCCGCTATCGATACAACCATCGACAAATAAATGAAGAAATCATGAAAACGCACGAACCACATAATATCGACGATGAATTGCTTTGTCACGGCAATTGGCTGTCACTGCACCGCCTGGCCTACATCAATAAACACGGCGCGGAAAAAACCTGGGAATGCGCCATGCGCAACCGCCGCCAGGGCGCGGCGATGATGATCGCCGTCATGGCGCCGTCGCAACGGCTGATCCTGATCCGGCAGTTTCGACCGCCGCTGGCCGGACCGGTAGTAGAATTTCCCGCCGGGCTGATCGATCCCGGCGAGGACGCCGCCGCCACCGCCGTCCGCGAACTTTACGAGGAAACCGGTTATCACGGCAAAGTGACCGCCGTGGCCCCGCCGAGCTGCAATTCGCCCGGCCTGACCGGGGAACTGATCACCACCGTCATGATGCAGGTGGACGACAGTGCCTATCCCGAACCGCCGGCCACTCCGGCCATGGAAGACGACGAGGATATCGTCACCTTTCTGGTGGCGCGCCACGAACTGCTGCCGTTTCTGACGGCGGCGGTGCGGCGCGGCGATATGGTGGACTCCAAACTGCTGGCCTTCGCCTGGGCCGGAAAGTACTTTCATGACGCCGATTGAAGTCATCTGCCGTCTGCCCGGCGACGCGGCGGCGTTAATGCGATTCACCGCCCCGGCCCGGATTATTGTCGCCGCCGCCGCCGCGGAAGTGGAACCGGCTCTCGCCGCCGCGGAAAAAGCGGCGCGGGACGGTAATTTTGTGGCCGGAATGGTGGCCTATGAAGCGGCTCCGGCTTTCGACCCGGCCTTCAAGGTCCGCCCGGCCGGAAATTTTCCTCTGGTATGGTTCGCCGTTTTCCCCAATCCGCCGCAACCGTTTGTTCCTGCCGCCCCGACGGTCGCGGAACAGCACCCGCATCGGACCACGGCCCTGCTGCCTCCTCCCCTGCATTCCGACACGGAGCGGACCGCATACCACCGGAGAATCGCCACCATTCTCGCGCATATTGCCGCCGGTGATATTTATCAGGTTAATTATACCATCCGCGTTCGCGGCCGGGGCGAAACTCCGGCTACCGCCGCTTTGTTCGCCGAACTGTACCGGTGCCACCCCGTCCCCGAAGCCGCCTTTATCGATACCGGAACCTTCCGGTTGCTTTCCCTGTCTCCGGAACTGTTTCTGGAACGGCAGGGCCGGATGGTCCGCTCGGTGCCGATGAAGGGCACCGCGCCGCGCGAACTGGACGCCACGGCCGATCTGGCCGCCGCCGCCGCTCTCGCGGACGATGAAAAAAACCGGGCCGAAAATCTGATGATCGTCGATATGGTCCGCAACGATCTGGGCCGGGTCTGCGACCCCGGCAGCATCGTGGCCGACCCGTTGTTTCAGGTCGAAACGTTCCGCACCGTACACCAGATGACCGGGACGGTCCGGGGCCGACTGCGTGCCGCCGTCACCCTGCCGGAACTCTTCGCCGCCACCTTCCCCGCCGCCTCCATCACCGGCGCCCCCAAAGTCCGGGCCATGGAAATCATTCATGCGGTGGAACCGACGCCGCGCCGCGCCTACACCGGCACCGTCGGCTGCCTCATTCCCGGCGGCGACTGCCGCTTCAATGTCGCCATCCGCACCCTGACCGAACAACAGGGGAAATACGAACTGGGCGTCGGCGGCGGCATCGTGGCCGATTCGCAACCGGAGGCCGAATGGGCCGAAGCACGGTTGAAAAGCGCCTTTGCCGCCGTGCCGCCGCTACCGCCGTTTCAAGTGTTGGAAACCATGCTTTACCGCCGTCGCGGCGGCTGGTCGATGCGGGAGGAACATCTGGCCCGGCTGGCGCGGTCGCAACGCTATTTCGGCCGTCCGTTCGACCGCGCCGCCGTCATCGCCCACCTGGATGGCCTGACCATCGCCGCCGATTGCGCCCGGGTCCGGCTGACGCTGGATCGGAACGGCCGACCCGCCACCACGGTGGTGCCGCTGACGCAGCCGGGCTGGAGCCGACCTCGCCTGATCGTGGGACTGGCCGCAACGGGATTGTCGCGCCGGGAAGTGTTTCTCTACCACAAAACCACCCGCCGGGACTGGTACGACCACATTCACCGCCGGGGACTGGACGCCGGTTGCGATGACATAATCTGTTACAATACCGCCGGCGAGCTGACCGAAAGCTGCATCGCCAATCTCTTCATCCACCGCCGCGGCGTCTGGCTGACGCCGGCCCTGAAATGCGGTCTGTTGCCCGGTCTCTGGCGGCAGCGGACCATGACGGAACTCGACGCCCGGGAAGCCGTACTGACCGCCGACGATCTGGCCGCGGCCGAAACCATATTGCTGGGCAACTCCGTGCGGGGCGGGGCCGAAGTCGAACGCCTCGTCCGCTGATCGCCGCACCAGGCGCTATTTGACGTCGGCGTCCTTGAGACCGATGAAGAGATTAAAACGCCCGAGGTTTTTAAACGCCATCGGAATAAAAAGCCAGTCGACATTGTCCTCGTTTTTGAATTTGAGGCGACGCCCGGCCGCCACTACCGGCGGATCGAACTGGATATCGTTGTTTTTCAGCGCCGGCCCGAAGTTGCGCGCCATGAGCTTGAAGATTTCGGTATAGGCATTGACCAGGCGGTCGTTCAGCATATCGATTTCCTCAAACATGAGCGCGGAATAAATTTTCTTGGCCGTATCTTCCGGAAAAGTGAAAATCACCGCGCCCACCAACGGGCCGGAAAAGGTGATGATGCCCATCAGGTCATCCGGATTGCGAAGATCGCCGGTCAGACGCTTGAAGCTGCCGTGTCGGAACGGAATCTGGCTGAGAGACGTTTCAAAGGTATTGACGATTACTTCCGTGAAGGCATTGACTTTTTCAACATCCATGACTGAACCTGTTTCTTCCTTTGTCTCGTGGCGAACCCGAAGCAATCTATTCCTTCCCGCCCGAATAGTCAACCCGAAAACCCTGCATATTCGCCGCATATTCCTTGATTATTGCTCCGTTTTGCGATATTTTACCCTGAAATGAATCAATATCAGGTCCGGAAAATAAATATGTTGCCGTTCGAAACCAATATCATCGCCGCCGTTCGACGACACGATCTGATGATGGCCGCAACGCTGGATGCGCACGGGTTGCTGCTGCGGGACGACGACGACTGGGAAGCCTTGGCCCGACGCCTGGAACATTATGCCCACGCTTACGGCGAACTGGAGCAGCAACTCGCAACCGGAGAAGAAGTAACGCTGTTCGACCATTTCCGCTGCCGCCGCCGGCAGTTGATTCCACCGGCCATCATGGCGGAAGCCGCCGCGGCCACCCATGCGCTTTATGCCTTTTCCATCGCCTGGGTGCCGGGATTCTTCCTGTCCCGCGGCATCGGACCGCTTTGGGGCGGATGCGCCATTACCGATCCGGAAAATCTGCTCACCATCTTCCTGATCCGAGGCAATTTCGCCCGGCATCCGCGCTGGTTCATTTACCACCGTGCCGAACTGTTGGCGCATGAACTCTGTCATGCGGCCCGCATGGTGCTGGACGATTACCGGCTGGAAGAATATTTCGCCTATCAGACCGCCCACAGCCGTCTGCGCCGCTATTTGGGCAATTGTTTCCGGACTCCGGTCGACGCCATTTTGTTCCTGATCCCGATTATGTTGCTGCCGCTGGTGGAAATTTTCCGGATTATTGTCGGCGGAACCTTTCCGGTCTGGCCGTTCTGGCTTCTGGCCGCGCTTTACCCGCTGTTCATG
>JAQUZV010000139.1 GCA_028691155.1 Victivallales bacterium | reverse complement strand
AAGGGACGGATCGACGTTGAGCGTGAGGTAACGCCATTTTACCACAAATTTCTGGAAAAGGACCAGAACGGGGAAAGTGAAATTGCGGTCATGTTCAACGATACCAGCATTGCCGATGTGGTGCCAGCTTTCGCCAAGGCGCTCGGTTTCAATTATATCATCGACCCGGCGGTGCGCGGGACGGTGACCATGCAGCTCAAATCGAAAATGAGCAAGAAGGAATTGTGGCAGGTTTTCGAGCAGATGCTGTTGATGGTGGGGGCGTATTGTTCGCCTTCCGGCGATCTCATTCGAATCATGCCGTTTGCCAAATTGCCGCAGGAGCGGCGGGCCATTCATGTCGGTAAGCCGTCGAACAACGTGGAAATTGTCCAGTTCCTGCTCAAGCACGTGGCGGCGGCCGACGTTCTGACGCAGTTGAAACCGTTCCTTTCCGAGGGCAGCACGGCGATTGAACAAGCCAAAATCAATGCGATTCTGGTGGTGGATGTGCCGGCCAATATCACCAAGATTCAGGAGCTTTTGAAGCTTATCGACTGCAGCAGTTATGCCAACTGGGCTCATGCGGTCATCTACTGCAAAAATGTGCCGGCGTCCAGAATCGCCCAGGAGTTGTCGGAAGTTCTTCCGGTGTTGGGATTTTCGGTGACGACGGATATGAGCAAGAAAGAGGCCGGCTCCATCAATCTTGCCGCCATTGACCGGCTTCAGATTCTGGTTGCTTCCGCGGCGACGGCGGCGCCGCTCGAAGAAGTCCGAAATTGGGCGAACACGCTGGACTGCCGGGAATCGAACGATCAGGAAATGGTTTTCGTCTATGATGTGATCAACGGCAATGCCGCCGATCTGGCCAAGGCCCTGGCGGTAATTTTCCCGGTTGAAGGGACGACCATTACGGCTCAGAACACGGAAGAACCGGTTAAAGTGGCGGATACCGGCGAGCAGCAGCTGAAAAATGCCAATGCCAAGGCGCAGCAGCGGCAGACGGAAGAGGCCAAGAAATACAAATCCACTTCCCCGATCAGTATTTTCGATGTGTCGGTAAAACTTTTTGCCGATGCGGTTTCCAATCAACTGCTGATCCGGACCACGCCGCGGACTTATGCCATGATCAAGGCGTTGTTGCGTCGCCTTGACAACGCCCCGTCCCAGGTGCTGCTGCAGGTAATGATTATCGAAGTCACCCTGAACGACGATCTGGAATTCGGCGTGGAATTCAACTACAAAACCGGCGGCGACAATACCGGAACCGAAAGCGGCACCAACTATCTGCCGCTGGTGCCGGCCGACAATAATGACAAATACCCCCAGACCGGTGGCCGGTTCACCATCTTCAACCCGAACAATCCGGATGAAAAATACGGTTATGTCCGGGCTCTGGCGGAAAAAACCAATGTCCGGCTGGTATCCAGTCCCCAGATTCTGGTCAACAGCCATGCCCAGGCCAAAATCAGCGTCGGTTCCCAGGTCCCGGTCGTCACTTCGGAAACGACGGATACGCAATCCAGTTCCGGCGAGAGCACCACGTTGCTGCGTTCGATCGACTACAAGGATACCGGTACGATTCTGACGGTGACCCCGCAGGTAACCCGCGGCGGCCTGATCACCTTCAATATGAAACAGGTAATTTCCGAGGCCATCATCAACGAGTCCTCCACCATCGATTCGCCCGAAATTCGGGAACGTACCCTGGAAACGGCGATGACGATGCGGTCCGGCCGGACCCTGATTATCGGCGGCCTGATCAAAGAATCGACCACGGAAAAAATCAGTACCGTCCCCTTTGTCAGCAATGTGCCGATTTTGAAAAATCTGTTCGGCAATACTTCCACCGCCAAGGTCCGCACCGAGCTGCTGTTGCTGATTACCGCCACTATTGTGACCGAAAAGAGTCAATTGGAAGATCTGGTTTCCCGTTATAAGCAGTCGGTCGAGCTGATTCGCGATTTCCAGAGCCGGCAGACGATGACGGCGGAAGAATATATGGCCTACAAGAAGAAGCGGCGCGTCGCCGGCGGGAAGAGCGGCAATGAATAATTCAGCTCAGCTCCGAAAACTTATCGGTAAATATCTCGAACCGCTGCGTCCGGGCTACTATGACGCGGTTGAGGCGAGCGACGATCCGGCGGAAATCGACCATGCCATCTGCAAAGACGGGATCATTACCGAAACCGAGCTGTTGGAAATTTATGCCAAAGCGCTGCGGCTGCCTTTTCTGGACGAAGTCGAAGAAGAGTCGTTTTCCCTGGATACGGCCTTGCATTCCATCAGTCCGGACTATCTGGCGGAGTATTGCTGTTTCGCTTACGAGTCGAGTCCGGATTTTTTCGGATTGCTGGTCAGCGATCCCTATCATCTCGAACAGCATGAATACTTCTTCAAGCGTTTTCACGATATCGAGGTGAACTTCAAATTTGCCCGGCGCAGTTTCATCGAGCGCGCCGTGACTTCCGTTTATCATTCCGAGAACGAAAACGAAGCGGCGCTGATCGACAGTGCGGACGAAGAGGCGTTGCGGGCCATGGCCGACGAGACCATGATCGTGCGGTTGGTCAACGAAATGTTTGCCCGGGCCATTGAACTGAACGCCAGCGACATCCATATCGAACCGGAAGAGTCGAAAATGGTGATCCGCTTCCGTATCGACGGGGTTCTGCAGGAATACCTGAGCGTTCCCTACAACCAGTTCCCGGCGGTGGCGTCGCGGGTCAAACTGATCAGCGGACTCAATATCGCGGAGAGCCGGCTGCCGCAGGACGGGCGTACCAGCATCAAGATCGGCGCCCGTGAGATCGATATCCGTATCAGTACGATTCCGGTGATGAACGGCGAAAGTATTGTTTTGCGTATTCTGCGCAAGGACGCGGTGGTCTTCGACCTGAAAAATATCGGGATGAATGAAACGTTATTGAAGAAATTCGAGCGTCTTATCGGGATTCCCCACGGCATTATTCTGGTGGTCGGCCCTACCGGCAGCGGCAAGACCACCACGCTTTACAGTGTCATCAACCAGCTCAAAGACGGGAAAAAGAAGATCATCACCGTCGAAGACCCGGTCGAATACCAGTTTCCCGGTCTGTCCCAGGTCCAGGTCAATGCCCAGATCGGGTTGACTTTTGCCAACGGTCTGCGTTCGATCGTCCGTCAGGACCCCGATATCATTCTGGTCGGTGAAATCCGTGACCGCGAAACGGCGGATATTGCCATCAATGCGGCGTTGACCGGGCATCTCGTGCTCAGCACGTTGCATACCAACGACGCGTCGGGGGCGGTCAGCCGTCTGCTGGATATGGGGGTGGAAGGATTTCTGGTGTCCTCGGCGTTGTACGGGGTGATGTCGCAGCGGCTGGTCCGGGTGATCTGCAAGGAGTGCGGCGGTTCCGGAATCAATTACAATTTTACCGGCAATCGCTGCCGGGCCTGTTCCGGCACCGGATTCAAAGGCCGGACCGGTATTTATGAACTTCTGATCGTCAATGAAGAGATCCGCCGGGCGATTTCCCGCAATGCCTCCAGCAGTGAAATCGCCAAGCTGGCGGTGGCCAACGGCATGGTTCCGTTGCAGGACGACGGCATGGCGAAGGTCGCCGCCGGTATTACCACGGAATTCGAAGTGACCCGGGCGGCCAGCGAGTTGTAGCCGGACAGGAGAATACGATGCCTTTATACAAATTCAAAGCGGCCGACAGCAACGGCAAGGTTTCGGTTCTGGTCATCGAGGGTGATTCCGGCTCCGACGTCCTGACCCGGCTGCGGCATCGCAAGCTGACTCCGATTGCCTCATACGGCGTGGTTTCCGGCGATGCGGGGAGCAAATTGTCCGTATTCAAAAGAGACCGGTTCAATGTTTACGAATTTACCGACCGGCTGGTGCCGCTGCTCAAAGCCCATATCCCGCTGGAACGCGCCCTCGGGATCATCGCCAACGGGATGGAAGGGACGCCGTCCGCCCCGGTCGTCAATTCTTTGCGTTGTGGATTGCATGAAGGGAAACGTTTTTCCGAGCTGATTCGTGACAACGGACCGCGGTTTCCGCGACTTTACGCCAATCTGGTGCAGACCGGAGAAGAGACCGGCAATCTGGCCGCGGTGATGGGGGAACTGCATAAGTTCCTGACCGCAAGCAAAGAATTGAAGGAATTTATCATCACCAGCAGTATTTATCCGTTGATCATCATGACGGTCACCGCCGGGGTCATCCTGCTGGTCTTTACTTTTTTCATTCCGCATTTCGCCAAAATCTTTGCGGATATGGGGCGCGAACTGCCGTTGCTGACCAAAATACTGCTTAACATCAGTAATGCTTTTATCTGGTTGTGGTGGTTGTGGCCGTTGCTCATCGGCGGCGTGATCGTCTTCTGGTCGAAGCGCAAACAGAATGGACCGGTGCGGGACTGGTGGGACCGGATGGTTCTCAAACTGCCGTTGTTCGGACAACTGATTCGGGATACCGAAATGAGCCGCTTTATCCGGACGCTGGCCATTCTTATCGGCAACCACGTTCATTTGCTCAAGACCATCCGGATTGCCACCCGGGTTATCGGCAACGGTGTCATCGCGGCAAGTTTCGACCGGGTGACTGCCGATCTCAAAGGCGGCCGGAAGTTGTCGGTCGCGCTGTCCCGGACGCCATACGTGCCCAAGCTGGCCCTCCAGATGCTGATGATCGGTGAGGAATCCGGCAATCAGGGCGAGATGCTCGATCACGTGGCGGAGGAAATGGAAAACGCCTTGCGGATCCGCATCAAAAGGCTGTTGGCCTTTTTCGAACCGGCCATGATTCTGACCATGGCCATGATTATTTTTGTGGTCGTTTTGGCAATCTTCCTGCCGATAATGGAAATGAATAACATTTAGACGTATATTGTCATAAGCGGTAATTTTTAGTCTCATTAAACGGAATCGCCAATTTAAAAGGAGCGACATTATGAAAAGGCGCCATGACGGCAAAGCCGTAATTCGAACATTCACCCTGATTGAAATGGTGGTTGTCATTGTGATCCTGACGCTGCTGGCCTCGATCGCCACCCCGGTCTATTACAACTATGTCAAAAAGGCCCGGATCAGCGCGGCCAAAGCCCAGCTCAAAATTCTGGAGCAGGCGATCTTCGACTTCCGGCTCGATACCGGTAAGCTGCCGGACGACAGCGACGGCCTCCAGTGCCTGATCAGCAACGTCAACAACGACGGCAAATGGCAGGGACCGTATCTGCGCGGCAAAAAGATGCCGAAAGATCCCTGGGGCAACGACTACATCTATACCTGTCCGGGAGAAAACGGGGAATTCGACCTCATCAGCTACGGCGCCGACGGTCAGGCCGGCGGCGAAGGCGACAGTGCCGACATCAAGAACAATGAGGATGCCCAGTAACGGAACGATTCCGGGGACCGCCGGCCATGGATAATTTTATGTCAGTGATGCGATCATGTTGCCGGAATTCCGGCGGGAGGCGTTGCCGGCGGCATCTGTTCACCCTCACCGAATTGGTGATCGTGATGGTCATTATCATCCTGATTTCCGGGATCGTGATTGGCCGCATCGGTAAAATTCCCGCTTTTGCCTCGTTGGACAAACAGGGGGCGGAGGTCGCTTCGTTTCTCCGGCGGTGCAGTCTGTATGCTTCCGGCAGCGGCCGCGAGATTCGGGTTGCCGCCGATGCCGCGAACCGGAAACTGTATGTTATTCAATATGTCGATCCGGCCGGGAACGGGACGGCGGTTTATTCCGAACTGGCCCGGACGTTTGCCGGTATTGTCGATCCGGATAAGGCCCGCAGCGGGCAGGGAGCGGCGACTTCGGGCGACGGCGGCAGCCGTACCCCGGCGGCGGAATTGAAAAATCCGGAGATCATCCTGCCGGAATCAATCACTTTGATTGTTCCGGAAGCGCTGGATGACAGCAGGGTCAAAACCCGCGACGACGATATCGATATTACCGCGGCAACGGTCCGGAAGGCCGACAGCGAGAGTGAGGAGGCGGTGATCGATCCGTCCGAAGGTCCCGCGATCGTGTTTCGTTTTTCTCCGGACGGCGCGTCGTCCGGCGGTCCGGTGGTCTTGAAACTGGCGGGGCATGCCGTGGAAATATCGGCGTCGCCGCT
>JAQUZV010000138.1 GCA_028691155.1 Victivallales bacterium | reverse complement strand
CTTATAAAACCAGCACCAATATCCACACCTACTACTTTTTTAACATCTTTATAGAAATGCCCTTCGGTTTATTCCATACTTACCTTCACCGGCATTGAGACTTCCATCCTCGGTCCCCACGCCAAGATCATAATGGACCCGTACTCATGGGAGTAGAACTCTTTGCGGTCGGAGCAAAATAGTATTTTTTGCTCTTCCCGCCAGAATATGGCGTAAAAACATTGCAATTTCCCGTGGAAAATATTACGTTATATCATTGAATATTGGTTTTACTCTTTATCTTGTGATCAATTATGGAGGATACGAAAAATGTTACGCGATTACGATGTCGGTACTTACCGTGGCCATGACTTGGCGAAAGAAAATGCCGCCGCCCGTCCAATTTACAGTTTTATGAACCGGGTCTATCTGTTGATGGGAGCCGGACTGGCGCTGACCGCCATTATTGCCTATTTTATCGCCGGAAGTGAAAATCTGATGAAGATTTTCATTGCCAACCGGGGATTGTTCATGGTTCTGTTGCTGGCGGAACTGGGGTTGGTATTCATCCTGAGTCTCGGCATCAAAAAAATGTCGGCGGCCACCGCTACCGCCGGGTTTATCGCCTATTCGGTACTGAACGGGGTCACGATGGCCTGTATTTTTCTGGCTTATACTCAGAGTTCGATTGCCATCGCCTTTTTTTCGGCGGCCGGGGCATTCGGAATCATGAGTTTGATCGGCTATTTCATCCGTCGCGACCTGAACTGGATCGGCGTCTTCGGTTTATATGCGTTGGTCGGTCTGATCGTCGCCATGCTCGTCAATATTTTTGCCGGCAGTACCGCACTCGAAACCGGCATCTCCATCGTCGGAATTATCCTGTTTGCCGGACTGACCGCCTACGATACCCAAAGTCTGAAAAAGCTGGGAGCAACCGCCATGACCCGGGAAGAAACCGGCAAATACGCCGTAATCGGCGCTTTGAGCCTCTATTTGGATTTTATCAATATGTTCCTCTTTATGCTCCGCCTTTTCGGCGGCCGCCGCTAAACCCGGTTTGGAAAGGGAACAGGGAATAGAATCAACCCTCTATAATCAACCCAGGATGGAGTTTTAAATGACAAGACGTGAATTGGTTTGGAACGGAATTGCCGCCACCGCCATCATCGGCCTGGCGGCCGGCTGCAACAGCATCCCGCCGCAAGTGGAAAACACTTACGCCGACAATTGCAAAGAGTCAATTTACCGCACGGTGGAAAAGGCCGATTCGGTTTATCGCGACGAGCAGGCGGAATGCGTGACGCTGTTCAATAATGCCAAAGATCATACCGGCTTCCAGAGCAGCATGATGCATGTGGTGCTCAAAGCCGGCAAAAGTCTGGCCCCCTGGACCACCCAAACCCCGCTGATCATCTATACCGCCAAAGGAAGCGGGATGGTCAAACTCAACCGCACCGCTTATATTCTGCAGGAAGGCACCGGGATTTATGCGCCGCCGAATTTTCAGGTCGAACTCATCAACAACAGCAAGGCAGAGCTGAAACTCATGATGCTGTGCCGTAACGTCCCCAACCTGAAATGGGTGACGCCGGAACCTCCGGTAACTTTCCATGCCGGCAAAAATGCCGTGGAAAACCTCGGTCAGGATGACGCCAAAGCCAATCAGGAAGTCAATCAGGTCGTCCCGGACAAGTCGGCAACCATGGCCCAACCGAACAATCAGCCGCAAAAACTGACCGCGGGCGAAAAGGAAGTCAAAACGCTGTCGCAAGAAAAGTTCAATAATTAATTAGGGTGGAACAGAAGCCCTTTGGCTGCCGTTCCGGGTGTCGTGTGCTCCCGGAACGGGAAGCGGTCGCTTCCCGTTGCCCCGACATGACAAACCGGAAAATTATTCCCGGACCCGGAATGACGGCAACTTCGCTACCGCGTCCGTTCCCAGCACGCCTCCAACCCGAGGAAATCATCGAAAACCAGGCCCCGGAATGACGGATATGCTCCCGCTTTACGGCATACGCCATGCAGTTCCGCCACCAATTTCCGCCACGGCTTCCGGGAGAACGAATGCCGCGCCGCCTGCTCGCCATAAAAATCCTGAGAAGTGATGATCCGCACCGCGACCGACGCCTTGCCGACCGCATCCCGCAATTCCGGCGTAATACGCCGGAGAATTTCCTCCGGCCGGTTGCTGACGTTGTCGATAATGACAACATCGCAGAAATCCAGAAAATTATTGACGCCGCCCCGAGCCAGTTGATCGGCCAGCGTCCGGTCGTGAAAGTCGGCCCCGATATTCTGCACCACCGTCAACGCGGCCGCCTTGCCGCGAATCTGGCGCATCAGATCGAGAGTTTCCCGAATCAGGGTGCTGTTTTCGCTGTTTCGTCCCCATTCATCTTCGTTCCAGCGATACAACGGCGCGCTCCGGCCGCTCACTCCGGCCGACTGCCGATAGGGCAACAGTATCGCTTCGATGCCGTCAAAACGTTCGTCCGCCGCCCGGCCCCACGCCGTGTTGAATCCCACCACCGGGGCCACGGCCCGGGCCGCCAAGCCGTCGGCAAAAGGATTCAGGGTCACGCTGTTGTCATAACCGTAGAGATAATTGAGATCCAACGCCGCATAACATTGCATCCCGGCCCGGTGCAGCTCCCGCAACAGCGCGGTCAACGTTGCCGCCTGTTCCCCGATTCTGGCCGGATCGGACACGGCAAGATAGACGTCGGCAAACCCCAGCAACCGGCAACGCGCCGCCAGTTTCTCCGGCTGCCGAACGTAGAATGCCATCGCCCGGGCATCAAGCACCACGCCGGTACGAACCGAAGCGGCGACGATATCCCGGCGAAACTGCGCCGCCCGGTCGATCATGCTCGAATTGGCGCCGGACGCTTCCACGACCGCCGCCATGGTGGGCGGCGGCGGGGGTGGCGCCGGACGGCAGGAAGCCAACCACACTACCGACGCCCCGGCCAATGCCGCCAACAATTTTCCCATTGGTTTTCCCATCGCCAAAATCCTTCCATGTTTGATCGCGGCGGCGCCGGCCGGAAGGCCGGGATTGTGTTACACCCCGATACAGTTATCCCAGTCTTTATAGACGATTTCCAATCCCAGGCCGCTCAGATCATGGTCGACGTCGGCCACGGAAGTACGGTCGTTCCGGGTGAATTGTCCGAGCAGGTCCTGCTTCCGATCCGCGGCGCGGTACCCGCCCGGCACCACCTGCGACCCGGCGGAAACATGGCTGGCACAAGTCTGCGCCACCCGCTCCCGGAACAGATGGTTTTCCCGGGTGGAAATGAACAAATCCGCTTCGTGGAAAAACAGCCGGAAGGCCAACATCATCTGTTCCAGCTCATCCTCGCCGACCTGATGGGGCACGTCGACGCCACCGGGAATCGGCGTAATGCGCGGGAAGGAAAACTGCACTTTCGTCTGCCAGAATTTCTTCCGCAACCACAACCCGTGCGCCGCCACCGACACCGCTTCGATATGCCAGTCGTACAACCCCAGCAGAGCCCCGATCCCGACATTGTAGAATCCGGCCGCCGCGCCGCCGGCCAGATATTCCAGCCGTTTGTGGTAATCGGCCTTGGGACCGTGCCGATGCAGCGTCTTGTACAAATCTTCCTGATAGGTTTCCTGATAAATGGTCAAACCGTGCACCCCGGCTTCGAACAGTTTCCGGTAAGAGGCCTGGTCCATCGGATAAATTTCAATCGAAATATAGGGAAACATCCGCCGCAGCCGCCGCACCGCTTCCGCCAGAAAGTCCACCGACATCGCTTTCGGGTCCTCCCCGCTGACCAGCAGCAGCGACTGAATACCGTAACCGGCAATAACTTCCGCTTCCGCGATGATTTCATCCATGGTCAGCCGTTTGCGGGCATGCCGATGACTGGTCTTGAAGGCACAATAGACACAATCGTTGATGCAGTAGTTCGACACGTACAACGGGGCGTAGAGCCGCACCGCCTTGCCGAAATGCAGTTCCTTGATAATGCGCGCCTGCGCCCGCATCTGCGGGATTACCTGCAAGGCCGCCGGAGCGATAAAATGCAAAAAATCGCTGAACGTCGGGGCGGTTTTATACAATGACGCCAACACCTGTTCCGGCGTCACCGTCGGCAGATAGGCCCGGATATCTTCTTCTTTGAGTTTGCAGTAGGGAAACATGTTGCCACCTCCTAAATCACCTGATCGAAGAGATTCATCGGGGATGAGGCAGACGCCCGCAACGAAGCCGCCGCCGGAACCGCGTCCACCGCCAGCGCCGCCGCATCCACCGCCGCTCCAAACGCCCGCGCCATCTGCCCGGGACTGCCCGCCGCCGCGATCGCGGAATTGACCAGCACCGCATCCGCCCCCATCTCGATGGCCGCCGCCGCATGCGAAGGCAACCCCAACCCGGCGTCAACCACCACCGGCACATTGGACTGTTCGATAATGATCCGCAGCATGGCCGCGGTCTGGAGGCCCTGATTCGTACCGATCGGCGCACCCAGCGGCATCACCGCGGCCACGCCCACATCTTCCAGCCGCTTGGCCAACACCGGGTCGGCATTGATATACGGCAGCACGACAAATCCTTCGGCGCAAAGGACCTTGGCCGCCGCATAGGTTTCCACCGGGTCCGGCAGCAGGTAATTGGGATCGGGGTGAATTTCCAGTTTAATACAGTTGTAACCGGCGGCACGACCGAAACGGGCGATGCGTAAGGCGTCTTCCGCATTGCGGGCGCCGCTGGTATTGAGCATGACTTTGACTTTGGCCGGATCGATGGCCGTCAGGATGTCGTCTTCGTCGCTATGATCGAGTTCCACCCGCCGCAGCGCCACGGTCACCAGTTCCGTACCGGAGGCCGCGATCGCTTCGCGCAAGCTTTGAGTCGAGGCAAATTTTCCCGTCCCCAGCAAGAGGCGGCTGCCAAGTTCTTTTCCGTCGATAATCATTTTTTTCATCATGGAGTCCTACACCATTTTTACGTTGTTGTAGGAATCGAAACAGAGGCGAGTACATCGTCCGAATTTCGGTTCCCTACGCCGGAATTGACCGGATCAGGTTCGATGGGTATATTCTCAGCCCGGCGTCGAATACGACAGGCACCCCAACCATTGTCCGGTAATAAATCACGCCGGACCGGAAAATGCAAATTTTTTTCGTTTTTTTCCCGCCGTCGCCCGGACGGTCCGGGAGCCGGCGACGATAAAAAATAATCGCTTCCCGACTTGTTTATAACCGGCGGCAATGCTAAATTACCATGATCTATAGAATCAGTTGTCAATGCTGCTTAAAGGGAGAAGGCTTTTAGAGAATGAGTGATATAACTGCCAGAGATATTCCGATCAATATTGAAGATATTATGCATACCGCCTATCTTCAGTATTCATTGAGCGTCAACGTCGGGCGCGCCATTCCCGACGTCCGCGACGGACTGAAGCCGGTCAACCGCCGGATTCTGTTCGCCATGCGCAAGTTGGGTCTGACCAAGTCGCACTCCTATACCAAAAGCGCCAAAGTCGTCGGGGAAGTGATTGGGAAATACCATCCCCACGGCGATTCTTCGGTTTACGACGCCATGGTGCGTCTGGCCCAGGATTTCTCCATGCGCATGCCGCTGATCGACGGTCAGGGGAACTTCGGCAGTATCGACGGCGACCCTCCCGCCGCCTATCGTTACACCGAATGCCGCATGGAGCGTCTGGCCGAAGAGCTGCTGGCCGACATTGACAAAGACACCGTCAATATGTCCCTGACGTTCGACGAATCGTCCACCGAACCGGAAGTGCTGCCGGCCAAGATTCCGCATCTGCTGGTCAACGGGACCACCGGGATCGGGGTCGGGATGGCCACCAACATTCCGCCGCACAATCTGCGTGAAGTAATCGATGCCACCATTTGTCTGCTGGAAAAGCCGACCGCGTCGCTGTCGGAACTGATGGAACACCTGCCGGGACCGGACTTTCCCACCTCCGGCTTCATCTGCGGCCGCGCCAATATCCGTCGCTTTTATGAAACCGGACGCGGCTCCATCAAAATGCGCGCCCGGGCCGAAATTGTGGAAAAGGACAATCGGGAACAGATCATCGTCACCGAAATTCCCTATGCCGTCAACAAAGAAATGCTGGTG
>JAQUZV010000137.1 GCA_028691155.1 Victivallales bacterium | reverse complement strand
AAGTCGGATTCGATGGCCAGTTCCAGATAAGGATTGCCCTGGTCATCGCGAGCGCCGGAAAAATGGAACAGGACATATTCACGGGCCGTATCCAGCAATTCCTGCGTGATCAACTGCAGACATTCGATGATGAGGTTCGAATCATAAACCACCATCAGCCGCTCCGCAATGTTATTCTTGTAAATAACCCGAACCCGGCGCTCCTGCTCCTGATTGTTTTCGATAAATTCCTCGACCACCAGACGCAAATCCAGTTCCAGACGGTTTTCCGGCCGGATCCATCCGGGCGACTGATGCCCGGACAAGACCAGAAAACGCTTGGCCAGCAGTTGAATCTTCGACAAACTGAGCTGCACGTCGTTAAAAGCGTCGCGACTGGTCTCATCCAGCTTGTCCTGCAACAGCGACTCCAGCAGATTGAGGTTACCGAAGGCGGTGCTGAGCATATTGTTGATGTTATGGGAAATCCCGCCGGCAATCCGGGCGATGGCGGAATTGCGTTTGTCGCGCATCACCACCTGCATCATGTTGTCCTTCTGCAACACCAGGCGGCGGTTTTCGATATTGGTTTTGACCCGGGCAATCAGTTCGCGGTGGTTGAACGGCTTGCTGACAAAATCCACCGCTCCGGCATCGAAAGCCTTCAGCTTATCCTGAATATCGTTGAGCGCGGTAATGAAAATAATGGGAATGTTGGTGGTTTTGGGGTCTTCCTTGAGCACGGCGGCGACATCGTAACCATCCAGCCCCGGCATCATGATATCCAACAGAATCAGTTCCGGCTGCAGTTTGTGAATCAACTCGATGCCTTCCAGCCCGTCGGACGCGGTATATACCTGATAATTCGGTTTCTTAAACGCCATCCGGATAAAATCGCGATTCAATTCCGAGTCATCGACCAGCACAATATTTGCCGCCGGTTTGAAATATATCTCGCCGTTGTCCATATTTCCCGCCATGCCTTTCCCCGCGCCTTATGAGCGATTCCTTGAAGTACTGCCATCATCGTCAATATAACCGGCCGACCGCAACATGCCAATCCCGGTTGCAAATTTTCCCGGGAAAACCCGTTGCCGCACCACATTCGAGAACCGTTTCTCCCGCAGCGGAACGATCGTTGCGGGGACAAGCCGGAGGATTTTTTTGCCCGACCGACATATCCGGATTTGTTATTATAAAAAACGGGAGATATATTATGGTTTTATTAGGGAGAGTTGAACCGAGAAGAATTTTTGCTTCCGGGATGCCGCGGCAACCGGCCCCGAACCACCAACTCCCGGCTGCGAAATGGGCAACGATATAGGGATTGTTGATATATCATGGAAAAATTACGGGTCTATTTTCTCGGCGCCGGAGCGATTGCCGTTCCGGTGCTGGAAGCGCTGTCGGCTTGTCCCGCAATCGATCTGGTGGGAACAGGGACCCAGGTCGACCGGCCGGCCGGACGGCACCGTCGCCTGACCCCGACTCCGGTCGGAGAATGGGCGGCGGCACACCACCACCCGATTGATAAGATACCTTCAGTCAATGCGCCGGAATTCATCGCGCATTTGAAGGCATTGCGCCCCGACATTATCCTGGTGATTTCGTTCGGGCAATTGCTGAAAAAGGAAATTTTGTATCTGGACGGCGCGGTTTGCGTGAACATTCATGCGTCGTTGCTCCCGCGTTACCGCGGGGCGTCGCCGATCGCGGCGGCCATCATCGATCAGGAAGAAGTTACCGGTATTACGTTCATGAAAATGGCGGAGGGACTGGATACCGGCGCGATCTACCGCCGGTACGAATATCGGCTGGACGGAACGGAAAACGCCATGCGTCTGGAACATATTCTGGGCCGGCTGGCAGCACATCGGACTCCGGAAGTGCTGGCCGAAATCGCCGCCGGCACGTTGCCGGCCATGCCGCAATGTCCCACCGCCGCGAAGTTGACTCACAAGCTCCACAAGGAGCACGGCCTGATCGACTGGCATAAGACCGCCGGAGAAATCGACGCCATGGTACGGGGATATTACCCGTGGCCGGGCGCCTGCTTCCACCTGGAACATGGCGGCAGAAATCTGACTTTACGCCTTACCGCCGCCGGAGTCGTACCTGAAATGACCGGCCGACCCGGTGAAGTGCTCCGGGCCGACAAAAGGCAGTGGATCGTCGCCTGCGGCGACGGCGCCCTGGAACTGTCGCAAGTAGTCCCCGAAGGAAAAAAAGAGATGAGCGGCGCCGATTTTCTGCGCGGTTGCCGTATCGCCGTCGGGACCATACTGTAAAAAACAATTTTATTACTCGGAAGAAAATTTTATGGCTTCAAACGAAAAAGAAAACGAAAAAGAAAACGAAGAAGAAAACGAAGAGGTCGGAATTTCCGGCACTAATCCGGCGGAAAGAAAAAAACTCTTCATCAACTGTGAAAAACTCGAAACCAGGGTGGCCCTGGTCAAAAACAACCGTCTGGAGGAATACCAGATCGAACGGGCCCATGAGGAACCGGTGGTCGGTTCCATCTATCTGGCCCGCATCGTCAATCTGGAAAATTCGCTGCAGGCGGCCTTCGTCGATATCGGCGCGGAGAAGAATGCTTTTATCCATTACTGGGACATGCTTCCGGTAACCTATGACATGGCGGATAAAATTCAGAAGGACAACGTCACCGCCACCAAAAAGAACGGCAGCAGTTTTTCCGAACGGCTCCGGAAACTTTTCGGCAAAGCATCCAAATCCCGGGAAATCCAGGAGAACGAAAAGCGCCGTCGCCAGCGGAAGATCACCGTCAAGGATATCCCGGCGCTGTTCCCGCCCAAATCGGAGGTTCTGGTTCAGGTGGTCAAAGGACCGATCGGCACCAAGGGCGCCCGCGTCACCACCAACATCTCCATTCCCGGTCGTTATCTGGTCCTGCTGCCCTATTCCGATCATCTGGGCTTGTCCAGTAAAATCGAAAACCGCAAGGAGCGCGAACGGCTGCGCAGATTCTGTCGGAACTGGATGTCCCGGAAGGCATGGGCGTTATTTGCCGTACCGTCGGCGAAGGCCGCAAACGCATCTTTTTCAAACGCGACCTCGACATGCTGCTCGACGCCTGGCATCAGGTCGAAACCCGACTGGAACGCCCCCGGGTCCCGTCGGTGGTTTACAACGAACCCACGTTGCTGGAACGCACGGTGCGCGACTTCATGACCGAAGACATCGAGGCCATCACGGTGGACAGCGAAGAAGCTTTCCATAAACTGCGCAGGGCCATTACCCGCTTCGTCGGCACCAGAACCGCGTCAAAAATCAAATTGTACAACGGGCCCACCCCGATCTTCCAGCAATTCCATATCAACGAACAGGTTATCGATATCTTCAAGCGCGAAGTGCCGCTGCCCAGCGGCGGTTATCTCTGCATCGATGAAACCGAAGCATTGATCGCCATCGACGTCAACACCGGCCGGGGCAAAAAACCCAAAGACCAGCCGGAAGCCATCCTCCAGACCAACCTCGAAGCCGCCGAAGAGGTGGCACGCCAGCTGCGTTTGCGCAATATCGGCGGACTGGTGGTGATTGACTTCATCGACATGCGCAGCCAGGCCGACCGCGAAAATCTGTTCAAAACCATGCGGCGGCTGGTCCGCAACGACCGGGCCAAAACCAAGGTGCTGCCGTTGAGCAAACTCGGCCTGATGGAAATGACCCGGCAACGCGAACATGAAAGTCTGAAAAACACCGTTTTCGACACCTGCCCCTATTGCAAGGGCAGCGGCAAGATCCAGTCGGCCAT
Source organism: Victivallales bacterium (assembly GCA_028691155.1). Lineage (GTDB taxonomy): Bacteria > Verrucomicrobiota > Lentisphaeria > Victivallales > SZUA-371 > SZUA-371. The sequence continues at coordinate 2,370 of JAQUZV010000137.1, read as the reverse complement.
GAGCGTCAGCGTCGAAATTCAACGGCGGCTGCAGGAAATTCTGAAGAGCCATCACCAAAATAAAAAAGATCTCGAAATCCGGATTACCATGCATCCCGAAGTCCTGGCCCGGCTCAAGAACGAAGACGCCAATATTCTCCTCGAACTGGAAAATAAATACGGCAAAAGTCTCTCTTTCCGCGCCGATTCCAATATGCATTACGAAGAATTTCGTTGCATCGATCCGGTCACCAATGTGGAATTCTGATCATCATGAAACTGGTCATCAACGGCACCGAACGTGAATTTCCCGCCGCCACCGCCGGGCTGAAGGAAATATTGGCGGCGCTGAAACTGAACACCCGCAGTACGGTCTGCCTGGTCAACGGGGAAGCCGTGCCGCCGGAACAATACGGCACCATGGTCCTGGCGGATAATGATAAGCTGGACCTGCTGTCCTTCGTCGGCGGGGGATGACCAACCATGGACGGAATAGAAACGCAGGAACGCTGGGCGGCCAACCCGCCGGGACTGACCGCGATACTGCAAGGAGCCACCGTCTTCATTGCCGGCGCCGGCGGCCTGGGGTCGAACGTGGCCATCATGTTGGCCCGGGCCGGGATCGGCCGCCTGATCGTGGCGGATTTCGACCGGGTCAGTCTGTCCAATCTCAACCGCCAGGCTTATACCATGAACCAGATCGGCTGCCCCAAGGTTACGGCCCTGCGGGACAATCTGCGGGAAATTGTCCCGGAATTACCGGTTGAAACACGGCCCTTATGGCTGTCGGAAAAAAACTTTGCCGCCGCTATCCCCGCCGACGTCAATCTGATCTGCGAATGCTTCGACGTCCCCGAAGCCAAAGCCGCATTGGTCCGTTTTGTCCTTATGCAACGTCGCGGCATCCCGCTGGTGGCCGTTTCCGGCATCGGCGGCATCGGCCGCCTGGAAGAGCTGCGGACCGTCTCCCCCGCCCCCGGCTTGTATCTGATCGGCGACGGCGTCAGCGAAATCGCCGACGGGTGCGGCACCGTGGCCTCCCGGGTTATGGCGGCGGCGGCGGCGCAGGCGCATTGTGCCATTCGACTGCTGGCCGGAGAAAAACCCTGATCTCTATCCCCCCGCCCCATCCGCATTCTGTTCCCCCCAAAAAACAGCAAATGAGCCAAATATGGGGAAGAATCGTTTAATTTTCATAAAAACAGTAGACTTTCCCGCAACTTTCGGTTAAAATTATGGTCAAAGGGATAAGGAACGCCTGATATTTCCCTCATCCCGATCACCGGGTGCGGAAGGATCAGGCCAACCCCAAGAAAGCGAAGGTGTATATGAAGACCAGATCCTGTCTCCTCACAGCAATGCCGTCAAATCTCTTCCGGAAAAGCATTCCCTCCCGCGGCATCATGGTCTTGCCTTCCCCCCTTTTTTTCCGCGCCGGCCGATTATGCCAGAGCCACAAACGGCCCGGACCGGCGTGACCGCAACGGTTTTTTCTCCTATGGTAATGAGTTTTCCAATCAAGCACAAACTCAGAGACCACCAATTTCCAGGAGGAATAGGTTGCAACACATCTTTGCATATATGCAATATAAATGCATATAGCTTTCCACTGTTTTCAAAATCGTTCCAACGGTGATAAATTACCGTCATGCAAGTTATTTTAATTAAGAGGGTTATACGGGGCTTGAAAACAATTGTTTCCTTGCGGTAATCGTTATGATTGTCGCCGGAAGCGATCCTGTCCCGATATGATTTCAATAGTGGCGATCGGAGGAGAAAATGCTGGAACCTAAATCTTCAATTCCATTGCTTTACAGCAACGGACAGGCATCAACTTACGGGATCAATGTCGGCAAATATCCTCATCACGCCTATGTTGCCGATGTGCCCAGAAAACTGTTGCCGGAATTGCCGTTGACGGTGGATTTCTGCCGACGGGACGAATGGGTCAACGGCTGTTACCGCAAGTGTCTTGGTTACGAATTGTGTACGATCGAAATGGTGGAACAGGGCTCGCTGCTGCTGGCCCGAAACGGCAATTGCCAACGCATCAATGCCGGAGAGCTCTATTTGTTGCATCGCGGCAGCGACCATGAAGTGCTGGTCGATCAGCCGATGGTGAAAAAGATCACGATTGCCTTCGGCGGCAATATGGTGGAACAGTTGATCGACCGATCCGGCTTGAGCGACCTCAACAAAATCGTTCCCGACAAACCGGAACGGTTCCTGCGGCTGTGGCATGAAATGCTGGCCGAACTGCGTCAACGCGAAGACGGGTTCCAATTGCGCTGTTCGGCCATTGCCTATAATCTGCTGCTGGAAATCGGCCGCTGCCGGATTTACCACCATATGCCGGAACTGATTATCGATGCCATGATCATGATGGACCGG